>NZ_JAOSHO010000037.1 GCF_025917275.1 Pseudomonas agronomica
CACCCAGCGTCCAGCCCTCAAACTCATTTGAACTCAGCTCGCGCGCGTCCCGTCACTTGTTCTGAGAGGCACTTAATCGGGCATCGCCACGGCGATTGCCTGTTGTTGAGTTTTTCATCACGGAGGCGATGGACAGACATGACTATCCCGGACAATAACCCCGAGCGACAAAACGACACTTCAAGCCGTGGGCGACCAGAAGAGTCGTTGAATAACATCAAGGAGGACGTGAACGAAGCCATCGGCAGCGCCCGCGAACGGGCCGACGCGCATTTCGGCCAGTACCGCGATACCGCGGCGGACCAGATCGATGCACTGGCGCGCGGCGCCAAGTCCGCCATGTCGGAACTCGAAGCCAACGACACGCTTGGCTTGTCGCATTACCTGGCAGACGTGGCCGATAGCATGAGCGGCCTGGCCGGCACATTGCGCAACAAGAGCGCCGAGCAGTTGCTGCAGGACGGGTCTCGCCTGGCGCGGGAAAACCCCGGCCTTTTCCTCGCCGGCAGCATCGCGGTGGGGTTCGGGCTGTCGCGGTTTCTCAAGGCCGGCACTTCGCCGGTTGCCACCGAGGTCGACGACCCAGCCGCCGGACATTCAACGCCCCCCGCCGGTGGGTTCGGAGCCCAGCGGTTCGATCCGGTGCCTGACCCGATCGGTCCTGGCGCCGCCACGAGCGGCGGCCTGGCCACTGGCATCACCCCGACTTCCCCCAGCGTCCAGGACCATCCCGGTGATTTCGCCACCGGTTCGTTGCCGGACTCGGCCAATACCAGAGGAGAATTGTGATGAACCGACCAGACCCAGATATCCAGCGTTCCGCCGGGACCTCGGTGCCTGAAAACGATGCCTCGGTCGTGGGGCTGCTTCGACAACTGACCCACGAAGTCCCCTCGCTGTTTACCAAGGAACTGGCACTGGCCAAGGCGGAGTTCCAGGCCAGCCTCAACACCTTGAAGGCTGGCATCGCCGGGGTCGCCGGTGGCGCGATGGTGCTGATGGCCGGTTTCATCATCCTGCTGATGGCGGTGGTGTATGGCCTGAGCACGATGATGGCGCCGTGGCTGGCCGCGCTGATCGTCGGTGTCGTGGTGATGATCATCGGGTTTGTCATGGTGCAATCCGGCAAGAAACAGTTCGAACCGTCCCATTTCAAGCCTGACCGAACGCTCGACGCCTTGAACAAAGATCAGGAAGCCCTGCGGAGGAAAGCCTCATGAAGGATGAATTCAAAACCGAATCGCAAAAGAGCCCGGAGACCATCGAGCGCGAGATCGATGAGCAGCGCGCCCATATCAGCGACATCGTCGATGCCCTGGGCAGCAAATTCACACCGGGGCAGATGCTCGACCAGGCGTTGGGCCTGGTGAAGGGCAATGGCGCGGAATTCTTCGGCAACCTGGGCACGACGGTGCGCAACAACCCGGTGCCGACCGTGCTCACGACGGTTGGCCTGTGTTGGTTGATGCTCGGGCAGAATCACCCGCCTCGGGTCGGTTATCGCGTCGGCCCAGACCAGGACGGCAGCGGATGGAGCGAGGGGCTTGCGAGTGGCTTGGGCAGTGCCAGGAATCATCTGCACGACACCACCGACTCCTTGCGCGAAGGCTTCCATCACCTCAAGGACAAGGCCTCTCACCTGGCCGATGATTTGAGCGCTGGTGCTCGCCATGCCCGCAGCCGTGCGCATGAAACGGGAGATCGCATGACCCAGGGCTCCCATGACCTGGGCGATCAGTTCAGCCGCTTGCTCAAGGAACAACCGTTGATGATGGCGGCTGCGGGTATCGCCCTCGGGGCGATGCTCGGCGCAGCCTTGCCGAGTACCTCCACCGAGCAGCGCGTGATGGGCAAGACCAGCGCCGGGCTGACCGACAAGGCCAGGCAGAAGGCGCGCGAGGGCTATGAAACGGTGCGCGACACGGTGAGCAAGACCACCGAGCACCGAGACGAGCACCGCGACCAGCTAACCGTCACGCCAGCCCACGAACGGGCGCACTCCGGTGCAGACCTGTCCGGCGGATTGGGTACTTCGTAGGCGGGCAGGGCGCGGCGCGGGCTGAACCTTGCGTCGCGCCTGTCAACGCTGACGGTAGCATCGGCCGTCGTTCGGTTATTTCATGCGCGGTACACCGTTCCCAAGGAGGCGGCACATGAAACGTCAGGTCCCGTTCACCGGTCATCTGGTCTTCATCGGCTTCGGCTCCATCGCCCGGGCCACGTTGCCCCTGCTACTGAGGCAGGACCACATCGACGTCGAGCAGATCACCGTGATCGCCCCGGTGGTCGAGCAGAACATCTGGTTCAAGGAACGGGGCATCCGTTTTTTCCGCAAGGCGTTGACCGAGCAAACCTTTGCTCAAATCCTCGATCGCTTCGTCAAGCCTGGTGACTTCATCGTCAACCTGTCGGTGGAAGTCAGCTCCCTGGCTGTCATCGCGTACGCCTTCGACAAAGGCGCCCTGTATCTGGACACTTGCGTCGAGCCGTGGGCCGGCGGCTACAGCGATCCGCAATTGGACCTGTCCCATCGCACCAATTACGCGTTGCGCTACCAGGTGCTGGATCTGCGCAAGAAGTTGGGCAAGGGGCCGACAGCGGTGGTCGCCCACGGTGCCAACCCTGGCTTGATCACCCATTTGCTCAAGGCCGGCCTGGTGGAATTGGCCGTGCAGCTGGATCATCCGTTACCTGAGAACCGTAATGGCGTCGACTGGGCCCTGTTGAGCATGGAGCTGGGTATCAAGGTCATTCATTTTGCCGAGCGCGACACCCAACGTTCCCACGTTCCCAAGGAGGACGATGAGTTCGTCAACACCTGGTCGGTGGAGGGCTTCGTCAGCGAAGGCAGCCAGCCGGCGGAGCTAGGATGGGGCAGCCATGAACGTACGTGGCCGGCCTCCGCGCGGCGTCATCGTTTTGGAAGCCGCAACGCGATTTATCTGGAGCGGCCGAGTGCCGGCGTGCTGGTAAAAACCTGGACACCCCTGGGCGGCCCGTGCGTGGGCCTGATGATCACCCACCATGAAACCGCTTCGACGGCCGATTTGCTGACCGTCAAGGAACAACGCAAATTGGTCTATCGGCCGACCCTGCATTACGCCTATCACCCTTGCAATGACGCATTGCTGTCGGTCCACGAACTGATCGGTCGAGGCTGGCAGATGCAAACCCGGCAGCGCATCCTCAACGGTGAGATCGACAGCGGTGGGATCGATGCTCTGGGCGTGTTGTTCATGGGGCATGACTTGAATGCCTACTGGTTCGGCTCGCTGTTGAGCATCGACGAAGCCCGCGCTTTGGTGCCCTTCAACAACGCCACCAGCCTGCAAGTGGCGGCGGGGGTGCTGTCGGGGATCGTCTGGGCGATCGAGCATCCGGACCGTGGCATCGTCGAACCCGAACAGATGGACCATGAGCGTGTGCTGGAAATCGCCCGGCCGTACCTGGGCACGCTGGTTGGTCAGCGCACTGATTGGACGCCGAGTGGCGCCGCTCACAAATCCTCTGTGAAAGGTGCCGCTGACGACTGGCAATTCAAGCATTTCACCCGGTTTTAATGGCTGCGGACTGACCCGATTTCATCAGCCTATACTCAGTCTGTGGATCCCTTGATACAGGGGTGGCGCCATTGTGCTGCGTTCACTGTTGCTGGCCGTGATGCTCGTCCTGGCGGGGTGCGCCACGTCACAGCGCGGCCAGCAGGTTGCCATGGCAGCGATTTCCCAGGATACCTGGCGGCAGGTCGACCAACTTATCCTCGCCGCGTCGAAAAGCGCTACCGAACAGGCCCAGGTTTATGCCCGCGGTTCGATGGAGCATTGGCGGGTGTTGGTGTATGAGCGCACCGAGGCTGCATTCATTCCGTGGTTCAGCAGCTACTGGACCCAGGAATGGATGGCTGTGAAGGTCAGTTGGTATTCAGCCAGCGCCAAGGGCGAGACGGATTCCCCGGCCAGGCGCCTGGCGGTGTACCTGCAGGAACAGTATCGCGAGCAAGTGCTGGAGCCGGTGGCGCTGGAAATCGATCCGGAAGCGATCAGGGCAAACGCCACACGTTATTACCTGCAGCTGCTCAATCAACAGGTCCAGGTGATTGCCCAGCGCCATCGAATCCCGGCGCAATTGATGAACCGACGTTTGCATGGCATCCGGGCCATCAACCTCGGCCCGCCAGCGGCGCGCAATGCGTCGTTGTACGAAATGGTCCACACCGAACCGCTCGATACATTGCCGGCCTATGCGGCGCTGATCGACCATGTCGACAAGGCCGCCGACACCGGCTCAGGTCCGTCGGACGCGGTGATCGCCACGGTGGCGCAACGCACCAGTGAAAAAATCGAAGCGCAATTTGCCACGCGAGGGGCGACCGGCGCGGCGGCGGCCGTGGCCGGAAAAGCGGCTGGGGCACTGATTTCGGTGGGAGTGGCGGGCATTCGCGCAATGATCCATGAGGGCGAACGGCCGGAAATGGAAGCGCAAATCCGCAAGAGCCTGAGCACGGCGTTTGACGAAGCCTGGTTCAAATCCCTCAAGCATCCCCTCAGCGGGGTGATGGCGGCGGTGTATTACCTTGCAGGGGAAATCGATAGCAACCTGGTGGAGGCGGACCTCGACAATCGGCCACCGGAGCTGCCTGCCATTGCGCCTTGATCAGCGTTGCTAGTCAGACCCCAGCGTGACGCGACAACCCTTGCGATGGCGGATCTGTTCGTCCGAAGGGCGTTCCTTGATGAATTCGAAGCGCGGCTCGCCTTCGCTGTAGATCACCAGCCACCCCCATTCCAATTCGCTTTCATCCTGCCCGGGCTGGGGCGGCGCGGCCCACCAGGGTTCTTTTTGCATGATCTGGCGCATCGTGTACCTCCTGCCGGTTGATCCTTGACTATAGACCGCGGGATTTCGCGACTAGCGCCCGCATCACTTTTCGAAACCCTTGGACGGACGCTTTTGTGGCGAGGAAGCTTGCTCCCGCTGGCCGCGCAGCGGCCCCTCATCCAATCGCTCGGACTGTCCGGTTGCGGCGACCAGCAAGGGGGCTGTTCCACAGCCCAGCGGGAGCAAGCTCCCTCGCCACTTTTTTTGGCCAACCCAGTGTGCTCTGATTCGCCTGACCAGCGTCTAGCGTCTGTATCCCCGCACTCGAACGGGGAATGACGGGACCCCTGCGCACATGCAAGCACTGTTGAACGAGATCCTCGATGCGGTTCGCCCCCTGATCGGTCAGGGCAAGGTGGCCAACTACATTCCCGCCCTTGGCACCGTGGCGGCCAATCAGTTGGGCATTGCCGTGTATAGCAATGACGGCGAGTTGTACTGTGCGGGCGATGCCGAGACAGCGTTCTCGGTGCAGAGTATTTCCAAGGTGTTCAGCCTGGTGCAGGCGATCGAGCATTCCGGTGAGGCCATCTGGGAGCGCTTGGGTCACGAGCCGTCCGGCCAGCCCTTCAACTCCTTGGTACAACTGGAATTCGAGCGCGGCCGTCCGCGCAATCCGTTCATCAACGCCGGGGCCTTGGTGATCTGCGACATCAACCAATCGCGCTTCGCCGCTCCGGCACTGTCGATGCGCGATTTCGTCCGGCGCTTGTCGGGCAATCCCCAGGTAATGGTGGACGGCAAGGTCGCCGAGTCGGAATACCAGCACCGGGCCCGCAACGCGGCGATGGCCTACCTGATGCAGTCCTTCGGCAACTTCCATAACGATGTGGAAGCGGTGCTGCGCAGTTACTTCAGCCATTGCGCGCTGCGCATGAGTTGCATCGACCTGGCCCGGGCGTTCTGCTTTCTCGCCAACGATGGCTTCTGCAAGCACAGCGGCGAGCAGATCCTCAGCGCCCGCCAGACCCAGCAGGTCAACTCGATCATGGCCACCAGCGGGCTGTACGACGAGGCGGGCAACTTCGCCTACCGTGTCGGCCTGCCAGGCAAGAGCGGTGTCGGCGGCGGGATTGTCGCGGTGGTGCCAGGGCAGTTCACAGTCTGCGTCTGGTCGCCGGAGCTCAACGCGGCCGGCAACTCCCTGGCCGGCATGGCGGCGCTGGAGCTGCTCAGTCAACGGATCGGCTGGTCGGTGTTCTAAACAGATGCGATAAAAAAGGGCCCGCTCCTGAGTCAGGAGCGGGCCCTTTTTGTTTGTGGGATATCAGCAGAGGCGGTCGATGACCCGGACCTCAGGGGAGTGCTGTACCGACGGCCAGGCTTGGGTCAGCGTCTGCAGCACGCGGCCCATGAAGTCTTTGTCGGCGGCGGCTTTCTTGCCGACGTAGCCTTGGCCGCGACGGTACATTTTCAGCCGCGCACACAAGTCTTGCTGGTGCTTTTCGAATTCATCTTCCTGGGTGAAAGGCGAGAGGCAGTCCATATGGACCTGGCCAGTCTTGCTGATCCACAGGATATGGCTATCCAGGCTGTCCTTGTGTGCTGCGAACATGCGAGCCAGTTCATCAATAGATGGTTGATTGTTCAGATTCATGTGTAAGCCCCTTGACCATTTGGTTGATCTGTCTGGTGGTTCGCAAAACTTCGCTGTTCGGTAAATTGCCTGCCTGATACCGAAATCAGGCCGTCAGCGTTCGTCCGCCGGACTTCAGCGGGTTCGTGCATCGGTTGTGTAGTGTCAATCGAAGGGCTGCTACGCAAATGCGCTACAACGAGGAGAAACAGCGAAGAATCATCAGGCCAGTGTCGACTTCAGAGGGTCGAGCCCATGCGTCATGAGGATTGATCGCCAGCGCTTCTCGTCCTTGTCACCGGACGGTCATGCCAGGTCAGCACCTTCAATCTGCCTTGTGGGCAGTCCCTTATCCAAAAAAACAGCTCGGCGGTCAGACGAGCTTGCTCAAACATTTACCTGTACTCCCGATCGGGGAGACGTCTGCATCATGCAAGGCGAAATCGGAGGCGTCAACGGTTTTGTAGTGATTATTTTTGGTCACTACATATTGTCGGACAAAATGGTTTGGGTATGAAAAAGTAGCGAAAGGGGGCGAGGCCACAGAGGACCTCCTTTGAGTTCAAGGGGCCTTGCTGGCCTTGCGCGGTGCACCGCCAGCCTTGCGCTTGGCCGGCTTGCGTTTTTTCTTCCACGGCGCCGCTCCGCGCCCGGCGGGGCTGGCGGGGCCGTTGATGGTCAGGCTCATGCCTTGGCAGCGGGCGACGTGCTTGCTCATCCAGGCGGCTTGCCGGGTGACGAATTCTTCCAGGCTCATCTCACCGCTTTGCACCATGTCCAGGGCCTGTTCCCAGATGGCAGTGGTGCCGGGGTCGGCGATTGCCCGAGGCACCGCGTCGATCAGGCTGAACGCCGCCGGGGTGGCGGACAGGGCCTTGCCGTTTTTCACCAGATAGCCACGGTCGAGCAAGCCCTGGATGATCGAGGCCCGGGTCGCTTCGGTGCCGATGCCGGTGGTGTCCTTGAGTTTCTGCTTGAGCAGCGGGTCTTCCACCAACTTGGCAACGTTTTTCATCGCCTTGATCAGGTCGCCTTCGGTGAATGGCTTGGGCGGCTGGGTCCAGAGGTCCTTGGGTTTCACCTCGTCCACTGCGCAATCTTGACCTTCGGCCAGTGCGGGCAGGGTTTGCGGTGCCGGTGCTTCGCGACCTCGCGCGGGCGCCAGGGCTTCGGGCAGGGCGCGTTTCCAGCCGTGTTCGATGATCTGCTTGCCCACCGCGCGCAGGTCTTGCCCGGCGCAATCGAAATCGGCCTGGGTCCGGTCGTATTCATGGTTGGGCAGGAACTGCGCCAGGTAGCGTGCGCGAATCAGCGTGTAGACGGCGCGTTGCTTGCCGGCGAGCTTGTCGAGGTTCTTCGCCGCCGCCGTGGGAATGATGCCATGGTGCGCACTGACCTTGGCGTCGTTCCAGGCCCGGGACTTGCGCTGCGGCTGCAGGTGATCACGCAGCGGGGCGAGCCCCGGGTCGGCCTGGGCGAGGGCGGCCAGGATGGCGGGCGCCTCGCTGTGCTGGCTCAAGGGCAGGAATCCGCAGTCACTGCGCGGATAGGTGATGAGCTTGTAGGTCTCGTAGAGCGATTGGGCGATGTCCAGGGTCTCCTGGGCGCCGAGGCCGAGCTTCTTCGAGCAGACTTCCTGCAGGGTGCCCAGGTCGAACGGCAGCGGTGCAGCCTCGCGCAACCGCTCGGTGCGCACCTTGATCACCCGGGCGGTGGCGGCGTTGGTCATGGCCTGGGCGGCCTCTCGGGCCAGGACCTGGTTCAGGCAGCGTTCCTGGTCGTCGCAGGCATCCGGGTCGGCGCGCCACTGGGCGATGAACGCCGTGCCGGTATGGCTCAGTTGGACATCGATGGCCCAGTAGGCGACCGGTACGAAATCGGCAATGCTGCGGTCGCGGTCCACCACCAACCGCAGGGTCGGTGTCTGCACACGGCCCACCGGCAGGACGCCCTGATAGCCGGACTGGCGTCCCAGCAAGGTGAACAGGCGACTCATGTTCATGCCGATCAGCCAGTCGGCCCGGGAGCGACCGAGGGCCGAATGGTACAGGTTGAAGGTTTCCGCCCCTGGCTTGAGGGCGGCAAGGGCCTTGCGGATCGACGCCTCGTCCAGGGCCGACAGCCACAGCCTTTGGATCGGCCCGCGATAGCGGCAATGCTCCACCAGCTCCCGGGCGATCATTTCGCCCTCGCGGTCGGCATCCGTGGCGATGACCAGTTCCTTTGCTTCACCCAACAGGCGCTTGACCGCTTTGTACTGGCTGGCGGTTTTCGGCTTGACCGTCATCTTCCATTGGACCGGCACGATGGGCAGGTCGGCCAGCACCCAGCGCTTGTAGCGGGCGTCGTAGGCGTCGGGCGGGGCGGTTTCCAGCAGATGGCCGATGCACCAGGTGACCGTGACGTTCGCGCCCAGCCAACAGCCGTCGCCGCGCCGGGTGGCGCCCAGCACGGCGGCGATGTCCTTGGCCTGGGACGGTTTTTCACACAGGTACAACCGCATAACGCCTCTTCCTAAGCAGGTTTCATGGGGCGCTAGCATGGTCAGGGATCGACGCCGGGGCAAGCTTTATCTGTATGGATATACAGATAAAGCGTTGCGCTGCGTTGCAACGGTCCGCCAGGCGCAACGCCCGGCGCGTGTGTGGACAAGCAGAATGAATTAATCGCCAGGGCATCGCTCATAACTTGCAGAGCGGGTGAAACCGCAAGGCAAGTTAATGGAATCAGGGAGAGTCACTTCATGAATTCGATGCCGAAGGGCAACGGACAGGCGACCACACGTTTGATTCTCGTTGTTGAGGATGACCCGACCATCCTGGAGTTCCTTTGCGAAATCCTGGAGGAGGAAGGATTCGTCGTCGAGCCTCGGGAAAGCGCCGATTCGGCGTTGACCTTTCTCGAGGAAAGCGCCGATTACGTGGACCTGCTACTCACCGACATCACCATGCCCGGAGCGATGGACGGAGCGGACCTGGCCAACCTGACCGGGGATCGCTGGCCGCAGATTCCGCTACTGATCATGTCCGGCTACGAGACCCCGGAAAGCGCCGGGATCAAGCATCACGCCTCGTTCATCGCCAAGCCGTGGGCGCTGGGGCAGATGCTGGATCTGGTGGAGAGCACAGTCAAAAGCCATCAGGTGCATTGATCAAGTATGCGGCCCCGTGGCGAGGGAGCTTGCTCCCGCTAGGGCTGCGTAGGAGCTGGCGGAGCCTGCGATCTTTTGATCTTGATCTTGATCTTGGTCTTGGTCTTTCGCTTGAGATTCAAGTGTCCTTGGAAAGATCGCAGCCTCGCTTCGCTCGGCAGCTCCTACGCAGCTCCTGTAGGCGTTTCAGTTTTTATCCAGGTCCACGTTCCGCGTTTCCCGCAGGCAGATCATCCCGACGACGAGGCTCACGCCGGTAATCACCACCGGGTACCACAGCCCGTAGAAGATATCCCCGGTGTAGACCACCAGGGCAAACGACACCGTGGGCAGGAAACCGCCGAACCAGCCATTGCCGATGTGGTAGGGCAGGGACATGGAGGTGTAGCGGATCCGGGTTGGAAACAACTCGACCATCAGCGCCGCCAGCGGGCCGTAGCACATGGCCGAGATGATGATCAGCGCCACGATCAGGGCGACGATCATCGGCCGATTGATCTGCTGGGCATCGGCTTTTTGTGGATAGCCGGCCAAGGTCACTGCGCCGCGCAGCGCGGCCTCGTCGTAGCCTTCGAGCTTCACGTCGCCGACGTTCACTTGCACCGGGCTGCCGGCCGGTGCCGCGACGCTGCTGTAGGGCAGGCCTTGCTTGACCAGGAAGGTCTTGACCTTGTCGCACGGGCTGTCGAATCGCGCCTTGCCCACCGGGTCGAACTGGAACGTGCAGGTGGCCGGGTCGGCGATCACGCTGATCGGCGCCTGGCGGCTCGCCTGGTCGATGGCTGGGTTGGCGTAGTGGGCGAGCGTCTTGAAGATTGGAAAGTACAGCGCCGTCGCCAGCAGCAGGCCGATCATCAGCACCGGTTTGCGCCCGACCTTGTCCGACAGCCAGCCAAAAAAGATGAAAAACGGCGCGCCGATCACCACGCTCACAATCAGCAGGCTGTTGGCCAGGGCCGGGTCCATCTTGAGGAATTGGGTGAGAAAGAACAGCACGTAGAACTGCGCGGCGTAGAACGTCACCGCTTGCCCGGCGTTGATGCTGAACAGGGCGATCAGCACCACCTTCAGGTTTTCCCATTTGCCGAAGGATTCGCGGATCGGCGCCTTGCAGCACTTGCCTTCTTCTTTCATCTTCAGGAAGGCCGGCGACTCGTGCAGGCTCAGGCGAATCCAGGTGGAAATGCCCAGCAGCAGGATCGACAGCAGGAACGGAATGCGCCAGCCCCAGACCTCGAATTGATCGCCGGTGAAATAACGGCAACCGAGCACCACCAGCAGCGACAGCAAAAGCCCGAGGGTGGCGGTGGACTGAATCCAACTGGTGTGGAAACCGCGCTTGCCGATGGGCGCATGCTCGGCGACATAAGTCGCCGCGCCGCCGTATTCGCCGCCCAGGGCCAGGCCCTGGAGCATGCGCAGGAGCACCAGGATGATCGGCGCGGCAATGCCGATGCTGGCGTAGTTGGGCAGCAGGCCGACGCAGAACGTGGCCAGGCCCATGAGCACGATGGTCGCGAGGAAGGTGTATTTGCGTCCGATCATGTCACCCAGCCGTCCGAACACCAGCGCACCGAACGGCCGCACGATGAAGCCAGCGGCGAAGGCCATCAGGGCGAAAATGAACGCCGTGGTGTCGTTCACCCCGGCAAAGAACTGTTTGCTGATGACCGCCGCGAGGGCGCCGTAGAGGAAAAAGTCGTACCACTCGAACACCGTCCCGAGGGACGAGGCGAAGATGACTTTCTGGGTTTCCTGGCTGGTGCCGGCGCTGCGCGTGGCTTCCAGGGGCTGAACATGTTCAGACATAGCGGTATCCCTCACAGTGATTGTTTTTGTTGTTCCACTGCGACGCCGGGTGGGGCGTCTCCTGATTTGACGCACTTTCCTTGAATCGACTCAGCCCCTGTGGGAGCGAGCTTGCTCGCGATGACGGCACATCCAACATCTACGCGTCAGACAAACCGCTATCGCGAGCAAGCTCGCTCCCACAAGGGATCTTCAGAGATCTTCAGACCGTGGCAGGCTCCTTCTGCGGCGTGGTGATTCGGGTGTCTACCTCAAGCATCATCCGCGCCGCCTTCTCGGCGATCATCAACGTCGGCGAGCAGGTGTTGCCCGAGGTGATGCGCGGCATGATCGAGGCGTCGGCGATGCGTAGGCCCTTGATGCCGTGCACGCGCAGTTGCGCATCCACCACTGCGTCACCGTCCTGGCCCATGCGGCAGGTGCCCACCGGATGGAAAATCGTCGTGCCGATGCGGGCGGCGGCCTGGTGCAGTTCCTCTTCGGCCTGCAGGCTCGCGCCCGGCAGGTATTCCACCGGCTTGAAGGCGCCGAGGGCCGGGGAGGCGACGATCCGTCGGGTCAGGCGGATGGCGTCGGCGGCGACCCGCAGGTCTTCGGGATGGCTCAGGTAATTGGGTTGGATCAGCGGCGCCTCACCCGGCTCGGCCGAACGGATGTCCACCCGGCCGCGGCTCATCGGGCGCAAATCACACACCGATGCGGTGAACGCCGGGAAGCTGTGCAACGGTTCGCCGAAACGTTCCAGTGACAACGGTTGCACGTGGTATTCGAGGTTGGCCGAGGTCTGTTCCGGCCCCGAGCGGGCGAACGCGCCGAGTTGGCTGGGGGCCATGGACAGCGGGCCGCTGCGGTCATACAGGTAGCGCAGGCCCATGCCCATCTTGCCCCACAGCGTGCCGGCGATCTGGTTCAGGGTGCGGGCGTTTTCCAGTTGATAGATCAGCCGCAGTTGCAGGTGATCCTGCAGGTTGCCACCCACGCCCGGCAACTCGTGCGCCACACCGATACCCAGGCGTTGCAGCAGGCTGCGCGGGCCGATTCCGGAACGCTGCAGGATGCCCGGCGAACCGACCGCCCCGGCGCACAGGACGATTTCCCTGCGGGCCTTGAAGGTCATGTTTTTACTTTGCCAACGAGCGCTCACGGCTTGGGCGCGGTCATCGCGCAACAAAACGCGGTCGACTTCGACCTCGGTCAATACCGTCAGGTTGGGGCGATTGCGAATCGGCTTGAGGAAGGCCTTGGCCGCATTCCAGCGTACCCCGGCCTTCTGGTTGACCTGGAAGTAGCCACACCCTTCGTTGTCACCGCCATTGAAATCATCGACGTTGGGGATGCCGCTCTGCTCGGCAGCGGTGCGGAAGGCGTCGAGGATCGGCCATGACAGGCGCTGGCGTTCGACTCGCCATTCGCCGGCCGCGCCGTGGATTTCGGAATCGCCCGCGAAGTGGTTTTCGCTTTGCCTGAACAATGGCAGCACGTCTTTCCAGGCCCAGCCAGCGTTGCCTTCGGCGGCCCAGCCATCATAGTCCCCGGCCTGGCCACGCATGTAGATCATGCCGTTGATTGATGAACAGCCGCCCAGGACCTTGCCGCGCGGATAGCTCAGGGCGCGTCCTTGCAGGCCCGGTTGGGCTTCGGTCTTGAAGCACCAGTCGGTGCGTGGGTTGCCGATGCAGAACAGGTAGCCGACCGGAATGTGAATCCACGGATAGTTATCGCGCCCGCCGGCCTCAAGCAGCAGCACCCGGTGTTGCGGGTTGGCCGAAAGCCGATTGGCCAGCAAGCACCCGGCAGGGCCGGCACCCACGATCACGTAATCGTATTCATCGACGACAGGTTGCATTCGCGACCTCGTTTATTGTTTTTGTGGCATTCATCCTAGTTGTTAGTTTTCGTCAAAAGAATGTTAGTTTTTGCGCAGCCGCTGTGCGTTTATAAACAGTCCTGCCTTCAGGCACCTCCAAGGATCGCCCCATGTTCGACTGGAATGACCTGCGTTATTTCCTGGAGCTGCAACGCAGCGGGCGTTTGTTGACGGCTGCGCGGCGCTTGAACACCACCCACGCCACGGTGGCGCGGCACATCGAGGCCATCGAAAAAAGTCTCGGCACTGCGCTGTTCGTCCAGCATGCCCAGGGCTACGAGTTGACCCCGGCCGGCGAGACATTGCTCAAGCATGCCGAAGCCATGGAGAACGTGGCGTTGCTGGCCCAGGAGGACATCACCCAGTCCAGCGCGCCGCTGGGCAAGATCCGCCTGGGGGTGACGGAAGGGCTTGGCATCATGTTCCTGGCCAGTCGCATGGACGGATTGTTCCAGCGTTATCCGGGGCTGGAGGTGGAACTGGTGGCGGTGCCGCGCTTCGTCAGCATCCTCAACCGCGAGGCGGAAATCAGCATCCACCTCGAACGCCCGGCGGCCGACCTGTTGGTGACGCGCAAGCTCACCGACTACAGCCTGGCGCTCTATGCAAGCCAGGCCTACCTGGATCGCTCGCCGCCCTTGCGCAGCCGCGAGGACCTGGCTCGACACGCCTGGATCGGCTACGTCGACGACCTGTTGTTCAGCCAGGAACTGATGTTTCTCAACAGCTTTTGCCGCAAGCCTCGGGTGGTGTTCCACAGCACCAGCGTGATCGCCCAGCAACAGGCCGCGCGCTCGGGCCTGGGAATTGCCGTGCTGCCGTGCTACATGGCCAGCGGCGACCCGACGCTGGTGCCGTTGTTGCCGGCCGAAACCATCTGCCGCAGCTACTGGATCAGCACCCGCCGCGAACTGCACAAATCCGTACGGCTGCGCGTGCTGTGGGATTACGTGGTGCAGTTGTGCGAGCGCGAGCAGAAATTGCTGTTGCCCTGAGCGCGCCGTACCCCGTGGCTGTGTAGGGGCTGGCGAAGCCTGCGATCTTTTGATCTCTTGCTTGAGATTCAAGCGTCTTGGGAAAGATCACAGCCTCGTTTCACTCGGCAGTTCCTACATGGTTTCCAATATTTGCGCATGGTTTCTACGCGGTTCTGCGGGCGATCCCAGCAGGAGGATGTCCGCCGAAGCCCCCTTTTATGGCCCGCAATGACCTCAAGCCAAAACGCTGGGGTGCCTTAGTGTGGAAGCCGTCAGACCCACAATAAGAAAGCGCCGCGAGAGGGCCCTATGCGGTTACCCGGATTTTCGTTGCATCCTGCCATTTCCATCGTGCTGCTCACCCTGTTGACCGGTTGCGATGACGCGCCGACGCCACCCACACCCACCGCAATCACGGCCATGCCCAGCGATGCGTCGCTGGCCCGGATCTACGACAGCAGTTGCAAGCTCTGTCACGCCAATCCTGCCGCCGGAGCGCCGTTGACCGGCGATACCCACGCCTGGGCCCCGCGCCTGGCACAGGGCGCTGAGACGCTGCTCGATCATGCGATCAACGGCTACAACGGCATGCCGCCGATGGGCCTGTGCATGCACTGTTCCGAAGAGCAGTTCCTGGCCCTGATTGCCTTCATGTCCGGACAACGATTCCAATAATCCAACAAGGGGTTTTCCGGCATGACCATGGATTACTCGCGACGTCGATTGCTGCAACAGGCCGGCGTTGTCGCGGCCCTCACTGCGCTGGGCAGCCCGGGCGCCCTGGCCGAACTGATGCGCGCCCCGCGATTGATTCCATGGCGCAATTGGTCGGGCGCCCAAAGTTGCCTGCCGGTCGCGCGCCTCGCCCCTCAGGATCTGGATGAACTGGTGCAGGTGGTGCGCCGCGCCGAAGGCCGGATCCGCCCGGTGGGTTCCGGCCATTCCTTCAGCGCCTTGGTGCCCACGGATGGGACCTTGCTCTCTCTGAGTTTTTTCAGCGGTTTGCTGGATCACGACGCGGCCAGCCTGCAGGCCGAATTCGGCGGTGGCACGCCGATGTCGCGCATGGGCACGGCGCTCCAGGCCATTGGCCAGGCGCTGCCGAACATGGCCGATGTCGACTACCAGACGCTGGCCGGTGCCATCGCCACCTCGACCCATGGCACGGGCAAGGCGTTCGGTTCCTATTCGTCCCAGGTCGTCGGCCTGCAACTGGTCACGGCCAATGGCGAGGTGCTCGATTGCGACGCCCGGCAGCATCCCGAGGTGCTCAGTGCCGGCCGGGTCTCCCTGGGCGCCTTGGGACTGATAACCCGCGTGCGCCTGCAAAACCGCGCGGCCTATCGATTGCGCGAGCGCCAGTGGGTGGCGAAGACCGAGGAATTGCTCGAGGACGTGGAGGCCAATACCCGCGACAACCAGCATTGGGAAATGCAGGTCGTGACCCATTCGGACTATGCATTGTCGATCACCTTGAACGAAACCACCGACCCCGCCACGCCGCCGATCAGTCCCGAGGAGGAGGGCGGCAACGAGTTCGTCAGCGTGATCGAGAACCTCGACAAGTACGGCAGCGATTTCCCGGCGACCCGCCGAGCCTTGCTCAACAGCCTGCGTTGGGTGGCCGATTTCGATGATCGGGTCGGCGACTCCCATGACATCTACGCCAACGCCCGCACCGTGCGCTTCAACGAAATGGAGTACTCGGTGCCGGCTGACCAGGGCCCGGCATGCCTGCGGGAAATCCTCGCGCTGATCCGCGACAAGAACCTGCGCACCTGGTTTCCCATCGAGTATCGCTACGTGAAGGCCGATGACATTCCCTTGAGCATGTTCGAAGGCCGGGACAGCTGCGCCATCTCCGTGCATCAGCATTACCAGATGGATCACCACAACTTCTTCGCGGCCATCGAACCGATTTTCTGGAAATACCAGGGGCGCCCGCATTGGGGCAAGTTGCACTCGCTCAACGCCAGGACGCTACAAGCGTTGTATCCCCGCTGGGAGGAGTTCGCCCGGGTGCGCCAGGCCCTGGACCCGGGCGGCAAGTTTCTCAATGGACATCTTTCGACGATCCTGGGGGCGAGCTGATGGGGTTCAATCGTCGTCGCTTCCTGGCGGGAACGCTGGGCGCCGGGATGTTGTTGGCGGGTGTCGGTGCCTGGCTGCGACCGCAGGACCGAGGCGCGCCGTACAGCGACTATTTTCGCCAGCTCAACCGTGAGCTCAAGGACCATGGCCCGATGCGCCCGGTGATGCTCATCGACCTGGATCGACTCGACCACAACATCGACGTGGTGAAGGCCTCCGTGCAACGCGCCGGCAAGCAGTTGAGACTGGTGGAGAAGTCCTTGCCGGCCCCCGGCCTGCTGAATTACATCGCCCAGCGTGCCGAGCCCCGGCGCTTGATGTCATTCCATCAGCCGTTTCTCAACCATGACGCAGTGCAGTTTCCCCAGGCCGACATTCTGCTGGGCAAGCCCCTGCCGGTGCGTTCCGCCGAACTGTTCTACATGCTGCACAAAGGTCCTTTCGACCCGGCGCGCCAGTTGCAATGGCTGCTCGACACGCCTGAGCGACTGGAGCAGTACCGGGCATTGGCCCTGGCGCTGGGCATTCGCTTGCGGGTCAACCTGGAGCTGGACGTCGGCCTGCACCGGGGCGGGATCGCTGACGAGGCGAGCCTGGACGCGATGCTCAAGGCGATCCGCGCCCACCCGGCCCAACTGGAGTTTGCCGGATTCATGGGTTACGACCCGTTCGTGGGCATGGGCGTGCCGGAGTTCGTCGCAACGCCGCAGACGCTGTTGGCGCGGGTCATGGCGATCTACCGCGCGCGCGTGGATTTCGTGCGCCTGCGCTATCCCGATCTTTGGCGCCCTGGCTTGACGCTCAACACCGCGGGCAGCCCCAGCTATCGCATTCATGAACAGGAAAACCTGAGCACCGAGGTGTCGGTGGGCACGGCCATGCTCAAGCCCAGCCACTACGATTTGCCTTCGCTGAGTGAACACGTGCCGGCGGTCTACATCGCCACGCCGGTGTTGAAACGCACCGGCGCGGTGAACATCCCGGCGCTGGACGACACGTCACGGATTTTTTCCTGGTGGGACGTGAACCAGCGCGAGACCTTTTTCATCTACGGCGGCAACTGGATGGCCGACCTTGAATCACCGCCCGGCTTGCAGGTCAACAATCTGTACGGACGCAGCTCCAATCAGGAAATGGTCAACGGCTCCGCGGCGGTGGGGTTGGCGGTGGAGGACCAGGTGTTCCTGCGGCCGACCCAGACCGAATCGGTGTTGCTGCAGTTTGGTGACTTGCTGGCGGTGCGGGCGGGGAGGATTGTGGAAAGTTGGCCGGTTTATAGCTGACGGCTGGATGGATGAATTGAAATCGCCACCGTTTCAATGTGGGAGCGAGCTTGCTCGCGATGGCGACCGCACTGCGGATATTTCTGCAAGCTGACACATCGCTTTCGCGAGCAAGCTCGCTCCCACAATGGTCATGGGCCGGCCGCTTAAAACGCAAACGGAATACTGATCTTCGCCCAGAGCATCTCGCCTTCGGGGCGGTTCTCCACGTCGAATTCCTTGGCCCAGCGGATCTCGGCGCTGGCGTATTTGAGAAAGGTCACGTGCAGCGCCGGGCCGATGGCGAACACCTCGCCGCGCACGCCATCGTCCACGTCCTGCCCGGCGAATTGCACGGTGCGGCCGTACTGTTTGTCGTCGGTGGTCTGTTTCAGGTAGTAGCCGTTGAGGCCCACCGTCACGTTATCGTTCAGCCGGTAGCTGGCGGAATAATCGAAGTGGAAAATCTGCCCCGAGCGGTAATCGGTGTCCTTGTTTTCGCGGTTGAAGCTGTAGGTGGTTTTCATCGACAGCTCGGTGTTGTCCGTGGGCAGCCAAGTGAAGGAAAACAGCGGTTTGTAGGTGTAGAAATTGTTGCTGGTATTGGCCAGCCGATCGGAATCGTATTCACCGGTCGGCACCGTGATTTCCACCGCGGCGGCCAGCGTCAGGCTCTTGCCCATGTCCCAGAGGATGATGGGCGAGATGGTGGTGTCGCCCATGCTTTCGCGCGTGTCACTCATGCCGAACGCGGCGACCTCCTGCTTGAGCCAGGGCTGCGCGACGTAGATACCCAGTCGCCCTCCGGCCACTCGCAGCGGGCTCAGGTAGTCGATGCGCGGGATCACCGCCGTGGATTCGATTTCGACGCCCGACACTTCGCCGCCCAATGAGCTGATGTTGAATTTTCGAGCCTTGTAGTGGTTGTAGTAGAGGTTGAAGGCGACCATGTGGTCCGGGAGGCTGTCGACCTCCAGCGGCAGCACATAGAAGCCGTCGGTGCCGGTGCCGATGTTATCGACGCCGGATTCGGTGGCGAGGGCCGGCAAGGCGTTGGCGCAAGCCAGGCCCAAGGTCAATTGCAGGGTGAATCGCGTGCGGATCGGGTTCATGGAGGGGCTCGTTATTATTGTTGGAAACGCACCAAGGGTCCGAGCCATAGAAATAAGCCGTTCGCCGCCGACAGGGCAGGGTATTGGCGGCCATTGAGGGGACTTGCGCGGCCAGATTATTGGCTGCCTATATTCACTGGGCCATGCTAACGTTTAGAAACAACCGGTTACAAAAACGTCTCCTAACGTGCTCCGGAACCCGCCCATGCAGATGAAAGTCATCGACCCCACGTTCGAGCTGGCGCTGGTATCGCCGTTCCTGTTGCAGACCCTCGCCGATGTTGTGGCAGACAAGGGGTTCGATGCGGCGATCCTGTGTCGTGGCCTGGGGTTCGGCCTCGATGACCTGCAAGACCCGGCCCATCGCATTTCCCATCGCCAGGCCGTGGTCATGATCCAGCGGGCGCTCAAGTTGTTACCCGACCAGGGGCTGGGATTGTGGGTCGGTGACCGCAACGTACTGGGCACCCTGGGTTTGCTGGGACACGTATTGTCACTGTGCGAGACCTTGCGCGACGTCTTCGCCCTGGGGGTGCGCTACCAGCGCACTACCGGCGGCATCGCGCAGATCAGCGCCGAAGAAGCCGGCGACCGGATCACGGTCGAGGCGACGTGCCAACTGCCCTTTGCCGACGTGCAGGTGTTTGCGGTCGAAGAATTCTTCGCCAGTGTGTTGGTTTATGGCCGGGCGCTGGCGGCGTCCGACTTCAAGCCAGAGGCAGTGGAATTCATGCACGCCGCACCTTCCTATGCGGGCGAGTACCAGCGGATCTTCGGGCCGGTCGTGCGCTTTGGTTGCCGGCAGAACCGCATGCTGATCGATGCTTGCTGGCTGGAGGTGCGCTTGCCCAACCATCATCCGCTGGCCCTGCGCCAGGCACTGGCCTTGCTGGAGCAGGAGGCCAGCGAAGTCCACCAGAAAATCGACCTGATCCAGGCCGTGGAACGGGCGATTGCCCGGGACCTGACCCGCGGTAGCCATATCGACAAGATCGCCGGAGACCTCAACATGAGCAGCCGCACCCTGCGGCGCCGCCTGACCGAGCACAACCTGACCTTCGAAACCTTGCTCGAACAAGTGCGCCGTGGCCGGACCTTGAACCTGCTGGCCAATCCCGAGTTGTCCATCGAGCGCATCACCGAAGAAGTCGGCTACAGCGATGTGCGCAGTTTCCGCCGGGCGTTCCGACGCTGGACCGGCATGAGCCCCAGTGCGTTTCGTAACGAGGGCGCCGAAGCCCGGCTCTAAGGTTATGTCCAAACGGTATTTCTCAAGCCACGGGTGGTTTCCCTAAGATCACGTCATAACTCGTTATGACAAGTGAAATGAACCATGCCCGACAACGTTCTTTCCCTCAGCAGCGTGCCGCTGCACACCCAACTGCGCGATGTGCTGCGCGCACGCATCCTCGATGGTGAATACCCTCAGGGCAGCCAGATGCCGTCGGAAAGCGAGCTCGGCGCGTTGTTCCGCGTCAGCCGCATCACCGTTCGCCAAGCCTTGGGCGACCTGCAAAAGGAAGGGCTGATCTTCAAGATTCATGGCAAAGGCACCTTTGTCGCCAAGCCCAAGACCTTCCAGAACGTCAGCACCCTCCAGGGGCTGGCCGAGTCCATGACCGACCGCGGTTTCGAGGTGATCAACCGCCTGCGCAGCTTCAAGTTCATGGCGGCGGACAAGTCAGTGGCCGAGCGCCTGAAACTGACCGAAGGGGACGTGGTGGCGCAGATCAAGCGGGTGCGGCTGATCAACCGCGAGCCGGTGTCCCTGGAGATCACCTACCTGCCCAAGGAACTCGGTGAGCGCCTTGAAAAAGCCGACCTGGTCACCCGCGACATCTTCTTGATCCTGGAAAACGATTGCGGCCTGGCCCTCGGTCACGCGGACCTGGCCATCGATGCGGTGCTGGCCGACAGCGACCTGTGCCAGGCCTTGGAGATCGAGGTCGGATCGCCCGTCATGCGCATCGAGCGCCTGACCCACGGCGCCGATGGGCAGCCGCTGGATTTCGAATACCTCTACTACCGCGGCGATGCCTTCCAGTACCGCCTGCGGATCGACCGGCAAAAAGGGACGCAGGCATGACCCAAGGCTTTGGAAATACCCTCGAACAGGAATACGACATCGTCATCATCGGCGGTGGCACCGCGGGCCCCATGGCCGCGATCAAGGCCAAGGAACGCAACCGGGATTTGCGCGTGTTGTTGGTGGACAAGGCCAACGTCAAGCGCAGTGGCGCCATCAGCATGGGCATGGACGGGCTCAACAACGCGATCATCCCGGGGCACTCGACGCCCGAGCAGTACACCAAGGAAATCACCCTCGCCAACGACGGCATCGTCAACCAGGCGGCGGTATACGCCTACGCGACGCACAGCTTCGAAACGATCGAGCAACTGGACCGTTGGGGCGTGAAGTTCGAGAAGGACGAAACCGGCGACTACGCGGTGAAAAAGGTTCATCACATGGGCGCCTACGTGCTGCCGATGCCGGAAGGGCACGACATCAAGAAGGTGCTGTATCGCCAACTGAAACGGGCGCGGGTGAGCATCACCAACCGGTTGGTCTGCACCCGGTTGCTGACCGACGACGAGGGCGCGGTCAACGGCGTGATGGGCTTCGATTGCCGCACCGCCGACTTTCATGTGATCAAGGCCAAGGCGGTCATTCTCTGCTGCGGCGCGGCGGGGCGCTTGGGGCTGCCGGCCTCCGGCTACCTGATGGGCACCTATGAAAACCCGACCAATGCCGGCGATGGTTATGCGATGGCCTACCATGCCGGCGCCGAGCTGGCGAACCTGGAATGCTTCCAGATCAACCCGTTGATCAAGGATTACAACGGCCCGGCGTGCGCCTACGTCACCGGTCCCCTGGGCGGCTACACCGCCAACAACAAGGGCGAGCGTTTCATCGAGTGCGACTACTGGAGCGGACAGATGATGTGGGAGTTCCACCAGGAACTCGAAGGTGGCAACGGCCCGGTGTTCCTCAAGCTCGATCACCTCGCCGAGGAAACCATCCAGAACATCGAAGAGATCCTGCACAGCAACGAGCGGCCCAGTCGCGGGCAGTTCCACGCCAACCGTGGTACCGACTACCGCACGCAGATGGTCGAGATGCACATTTCCGAAATCGGTTTTTGCAGCGGTCATTCGGCTTCGGGCGTTTGGGTCAACGAGCGGGCGGAAACCTCGGTCAAGGGCCTGTACTCGGCCGGTGACATGGCGGCGGTGCCGCACAACTACATGCTCGGTGCGTTCACCTACGGCTGGTTTGCCGGCAACAACGCCGCCGACTTTGTTGCCGGGAAGGATTTCTCGGCGCTGGATGCCGGGCAGATCGAGCGGGAGAGGGCACGTGTCTACGCGCCGCTTGAGCGCGAGCATGGCCTGCCGCCGGCCCAGGTGGAATACAAGCTGCGCCGCTTCGTCAACGATTACCTGCAACCGCCGAAGGTCACGAAAAAAATGCAGATCGGCCTGCAACGCTTCAGCGATATCCAGCGCGACCTGGACCAGATCAAGGCCCATAACGCCCACGAATTGATGCGCGCCATGGAAGTCAGCGTGATCCGCGATTGCGCCGAAATGGCCGCCCGCGCCTCGCTGTTTCGTGCGGAAAGCCGTTGGGGGCTGTACCACTATCGGGTCGATCACCCGCAACGCAACGACAGCGACTGGTTCTGCCATTGCCATCTGAAGAAAGGCGAGGACGGCACGATGATCTCGTTCAAGAAAGCCGTCGAGCCCTACATCATCGCCCTCGATGCCGACGAACTGCAGGCCTACGACCGGCTGCGGGTCGGTGCCGACGCGGCGTGAACCCATCACCCAAAGAGAACACCCATGGCCTATCAACCCCAGGAAATATTCTTCCGCTCCAATGCCCCCGTCACCGTGGACGAGGACAAATGCATCGCCCACAAGGGCTGCACGGTGTGCGTCGACGTATGCCCCATGGACCTGCTGGCGATCAACCCGGCAACCCAGAAGGCCTACATGGCGTTCGATGAGTGCTGGTACTGCATGCCCTGTGAAAAGGACTGCCCGACGGGGGCGGTGAAAGTGGAAATTCCGTACCTGTTGCGTTGACGGCGAGGACGCTATCGCG
>NZ_JAOSHO010000370.1 GCF_025917275.1 Pseudomonas agronomica
CGGCAGCTCCTACGCAGCTCCTGCATAGCGCCTACGCAGCTCATGTAGCCCAGGGGGCAAGTGCTCGCTTTCCAGTAATACCAACGCACCCCACCCACCGCTTCGAAAGTAGCATTCGGGCCCTGGTCGCTCCGTGCATTAATGAACCTGCCGGAATCGCCCGGTACAAGAAGAGGAAAGACCCATGTGGACTAAACCCGCGTACACCGACCTGCGTATTGGCTTTGAAGTGACGATGTACTTCGCCAACCGATGAGTGCCTGGCCCGGCTTGACGCGTTCAGGCCGGGCTACCCATTGGTCGGATTGCATTAACGGCGGGATGCTTTAGGCTCAACGTATCCCTCGACAATAAGAACAGGCTTACCCATGAGCCCCGCCCCTGAAAAGATGAGCCTCAGCCCACTGCGCAAGTTCGTTTCCCCTGAAATCATGTTCGGTGCCGGTTGCCGGCACAATGTCGGCAACTACGCCAAGACCTTCGGCGCCCGCAAGGTGCTGGTGGTCACCGATCCCGGGGTGATCGCCGCCGGTTGGGTCGGCGACGTCGAAACCAGCCTGCAAGCCCAGGGCATCGATTACTGCATCTACAGCGACGTCTCGCCCAACCCACGGGTCGAGGAAGTCATGCTCGGTGCCGAGACCTACCGCGAGAACCATTGCGACGTGATCGTCGCGGTTGGCGGCGGCAGCCCCATGGACTGCGGCAAAGCGATCGGGATAGTGGTCGCCCATGGCCGCAACATCCTTGAATTCGAAGGCGTGGACACGCTGCATGTGCCCAGTCCGCCGCTGATCCTGATTCCCACCACGGCCGGCACTTCTGCCGATGTGTCGCAGTTCGTCATCATCTCCAACCAGCAAGAGCGCATGAAGTTTTCCATCGTCAGCAAGGCAGCCGTGCCGGACGTGTCGCTGATCGACCCGGAAACGACCCTGAGCATGGACCCGTTCCTGTCCGCCTGTACCGGCATCGATGCCCTGGTGCATGCCATCGAGGCGTTCGTCTCCACCGGCCACGGACCGTTGACCGATCCCCACGCGCTGGAAGCGATGCGCCTGATCAACAACAACCTGGTGCAGATGATCGCCAACCCGGCGGACGTCGCCCTGCGGGAAAAGATCATGCTGGGTAGCATGCAGGCCGGGCTGGCGTTTTCCAACGCGATCCTCGGCGCGGTACACGCCATGTCCCACAGCCTGGGCGGCTTTCTCGACCTGCCTCACGGCTTGTGCAACGCGGTGCTGGTGGAACACGTGGTGGCGTTCAACTACACCTCTGCGCCGGACCGCTTCAAAGTGATCGCCGAGACCCTGGGCATCGATTGCCGTGGGCTCAATCATCGGCAGATCCGCACCCGGCTGGTGGAGCACCTGATCGCCCTCAAGCGCACCATCGGTTTCCACGAGACCCTGGGGCTGCACGGCGTGAGTACCTCTGACATTCCCTTCCTGTCGCAACATGCGATGCATGACCCGTGCATTCTTACCAACCCTCGGGAGTCGAGCCAGCGAGATGTCGAGGTCGTCTATGGCGAAGCCCTCTGACGAGCAGCAAAAAGCCCTGGCCGGATTGCTGGGGCTGGGCAATCACTCGACACGCAAGAGTCATTACCCGGAACTGGCGGCACGTCTCGATGAGCTGGAGCAGGCCCGGCAACGCTTGCAACAGCTCAACGATCAACTGGAACAGCGGGTGGCCGAGCGCACCGATGCATTGCTGGAGGCCAACCACAACCTGCAGCAGCAGATCGCCCAGCGCAAATTGGTCGAGCAACAGTTGCGCGACGCCCGGGACGCCGCCCAGGCGGCCAACCGCAGCAAGGACAAATACCTGGCCGCCGCCAGCCATGACCTGTTGCAGCCGCTGAACGCCGCGCGATTGCTGATCGCGACCCTGCGTGAGCGCCAGTTGCCCAGCGCGGAACACGTGCTGGTCGAACGGACGCACCAGGCGCTCGAAGGCGCTGAAGACCTGCTCGCCGACCTGCTGGATATTTCCCGGTTGGATCAGGCTGCTGTCAAACCGGACCTGGCGCCTTATCGCCTGGATGAGCTGTTGGCGCCGCTGGTGTCCGAATTCCAGTCGGTGGCCGGTGCCGCGGGCCTGGAACTGCGCGTGCGGTTCGGCGACGAAGCGGTGCTGACCGACCTGCGGCTGATGACCCGCATCCTGCGCAATCTGTTGAGCAATGCCTGCCGTTATACCGACCAGGGCGGTATTCTCCTGGCGGCGCGGCGGCGGGGAGGGCACCTTAGCCTTGAAGTCTGGGATACGGGGCGCGGCATCGCCGCCGATTGCCTGGAGTCGATTTTCCTCGAATTCAATCAACTGGACGTGGGACGGGCGGCGGATCGCAAGGGCGTCGGCCTGGGGCTGGCGATCGTCGAACGCATCGCCCATATCCTCGGCTATCGGGTCCAGGTGCGCTCCCGGCCTGGACGCGGTTCGGTGTTCAGCATCGAGGTGCCGTTGTCCGCCGAGCGGCCGCTGCCCATGTCCCAGGTTCCGGTGCAGGCAGTGGCGGGCAACCCACTGCCGGGACGCCGGCTGCTGGTCATCGACAACGAAGTGAGCATCCTGCAAAGCATGGCGGCGCTGCTGGAGCAGTGGGGCTGCGAGGTGTTGACCGCCACCGATGAAGCAGCCGCCTTCGAGGCCCTGCAAGGCCGTGCCCCGGAGTTGGTGCTGGCGGACTTCCACCTCGATCATGGGGTGGTCGGCTGTGAGGTGGTCAAGCACCTGCGCGAGCATTTCCAGCAGGCAATTCCCGCCGTGATCATCACCGCCGACCGCAGCGACCAGTGCCGCCGCGCCCTGCGCAAACTGAACGCGCCGCTGCTGAACAAACCGGTCAAGCCAGGCAAGTTGAGGGCGGTGTTGAGCCAGTTGCTCGGCTAGGTTGGCACTGTAGAGGCTTTGTAGGAGCTGTCGAGTGCAACGAGGCTGCGATCTTGCCCTAGCCGCTTGAATCTAAAGCGAATGAATTAAAAGATCGCAGCCTCGTTGCACTCGACAGCTCCTACGCAGCTCCTACGTGAATCGGTCCCGATGGGCATTAAAACGCCGCCACTTTGTCGGCGTTTTTGTCAGGAATGCAAAAATGCGCTTCGGTCTGTTTGGTTCATTCTGTAAACTCCCCCCGCTGCGACAATCGGGCACGGCCACGGCAGGCCCGATCTAGACCGTTTTGCAGTGTCCCTCACCCAGCTGAAGCCAAGACCTACAAGAAGTCAGCGCCGGAGAGACATAAATGCGAGGCCGATTCGCTCGGCCCCTGTAGGTCCATCCTCCAGTCCATTCGATACCCGTCCGCCGACCTGGCATTGGGCGAGGTCTACGCTTGAACGTGACTGTGGGACGGAATGGCGTTTTATCTAGGGATACACACATGTTGAAGAAAACACACACGGCGCTGCTGGGCCTGGCGATGGCGATGGGTCTTGCGACCACGCACGCCGCCGAGCCGAAAAAAGTCGATGTCTTGCTCATCGGTGGCGGCATCATGAGTTCGACCCTCGGTGTCTGGCTCAATGAGCTGGAGCCGGGCTGGACCATGGAAATGGTCGAGCGCCTGGACGGTGTTGCCGAAGAAAGCTCCAACGGCTGGAACAACGCCGGTACCGGTCACTCCGCACTGGCCGAGCTGAACTACACGCCGGAAGACAAGAACGGCAAGGTCGAAATCGCCAAGGCGATCGAGATCAACGAAGCGTTCCAGATCTCCCGTCAGTTCTGGTCCTGGCAGGTCAAGAACGGCGTGCTGAAGAACCCGCGTTCGTTCATCAACTCCACGCCGCACATGAGCTTCCTGTGGGGCGACGACAACATCGCGTTCCTGAAGAAGCGCTATGAAGCCCTCCAGGCCAGCCCGTTGTTCGCCGGCATGCAGTACTCCGAAGACCCCGCGCAGATCAGCAAATGGGTGCCGCTGATGATGCAAGGGCGTGACCCGAGCCAGAAAGTCGCGGCCACCTGGAGTCCGTTGGGTACCGATGTGAACTTCGGCGAGATTACGCGCCAGTTCGCGGCTTACCTGCAATCCAAGCCGAACTTCTCCCTCAAGCTGTCCAGCGAAGTGGAAGACATCACCCGCAACGAAGACGGCTCCTGGCGCGTTTCGTACAAGAACCTGAAAGACGGTACCGAAACCGAGACCGACGCCAAGTTCGTCTTCATCGGTGCCGGTGGCGGCGCGCTGCACCTGCTGCAGAAATCCGATATTCCGGAAGCCCGTGAGTACGCCGGTTTCCCGGTGGGCGGTTCGTTCCTGGTGACCGAGAACCCGACCGTTGCCCAGATGCACCTGGCGAAGGCCTATGGCAAGGCTTCGGTGGGTGCACCGCCAATGTCGGTTCCACACCTGGACACTCGCGTGCTGGACGGCAAGCGCGTGATCCTGTTTGGCCCATTCGCCACGTTCTCCACCAAGTTCCTGAAGAACGGTTCGTACTTTGACCTGCTGAGCAGCACCACGACCCACAACGTGTGGCCGATGACCAAGGTCGGTATCGAGCAGTACCCGCTGGTGGAATACCTGGCGGGCCAACTGATGCTGTCGGACGAAGACCGCTTCAACGCGCTGAAGGAATACTTCCCGGACGCCAAGCAGGAAGACTGGCGCCTGTGGCAAGCCGGCCAGCGCGTGCAGATCATCAAGCGTGACGAAGAGAAGGGCGGCGTGCTGAAACTCGGCACCGAAGTCGTGGCTTCCCAGGACGGCAGCATCGCTGGCCTGCTGGGTGCTTCGCCTGGCGCTTCGACCGCCGCGCCGATCATGCTGACGGTGCTTGAGAAAGTCTTCAAGGACAAGGTCGCCACCCCGGCCTGGCAGGAAAAACTGCACCAGATCGTGCCGAGCTACGGCACCAAGCTGAATGACAGCCCTGAGCGTGTCGCGCAGGAATGGGCCTACACCAGCGAAGTCCTGCAACTGGACCCACCACCGGCCATCGGCAAGGCGGCGACCCCTGTAGCTCCGGCCAAGCCGGCGGCTGCTCGGGAAGCCAATCCAGCGGCTGACATGGCGCTGTAAACCGGACGCAATCTGGTCAGGTAAAAAAACGCCGCTCGAATGAGCGGCGTTTTTTTATGCGCGCCGGTTACCCCCTTGTGGGAGCGAGCCTGCTCG
>NZ_JAOSHO010000371.1 GCF_025917275.1 Pseudomonas agronomica
CCTACGCAGCTCTTACGGGGATTTGACCGGCGGCTTGCGCAGCAGGCTGAACGCCATCGCACCGAGGAACACCACGCTGAGCAGCAATACCGCCCACAGGCCGATCTTCTTCCAGTTGGTACTTGCAGCCACCGGTGCCGCCTCAACCGCTGGCGTCGAGGTCGCCGTTCCGTTGACCGTTGCGGCATCCAACGTCGCCAGGCGCGACGGCTTGTAGTCCGGGATCAGCGTGGTCAACGGCAAGCTGGCTGCCTTCGCCGTCGCACTGCCCAGTGCCAGGTTGTAGGGCGCGTCGCCGCGCGCCAGGAACACCACTTGGGTCGGGCGCACGGCAAAACGCAGGGCCGGGGCCTCGGTACCCAGGCCGCCGCCGCGCTCGTCCACGGTCAGTTTTAATTGCTGCACGGTCTGACCGGACAATTGCAGTTGGTTTTGCTGCACATCCTGACCGTTCTGGGTCAGGCGATAGAGCAAGCCACCGCCCATCGGCTGCCATGGGTGACTGCTTTCGCGGCGACCGGCCAGGGTCACCGGCGCCAGGCTGTTGGCCTGGCTCAGTTCCACCTGCACTTGCTCGACGTTCAGGCCCATCGGCAATTGCCAGGTATATTCTCCGGCCTTCGTCGTGCTGCCCGCCAGCGGCTGCGACCAGACCAACGGCAGCGGCAGGCTTTCGCGGCTGGCGCTTTCCAGTTGGGCCGAAGTCAGCACTGGCGCCGAGGACGGCGAATCCCACAGCAACCTCAAATACCGCGCTGATTGCCCAGGCAAGCTCACCTCATGTTGCTCGACCCGCTCATCAGCGAACGTCAGCCGCGCGACCTGGCCTTCGCCCCACGCCTGCCAGTGCTGCAAGTCGTCACTGGCTTCGATGGTGAAGCGCTGGAAGCCATCACGCTCGCTGGTCCAGTCCAGGATCAACTGTTGCAGCGGCGCCTTGATCGCACTGGCATCCAGCAGCCAGCCACGCAACTCCTCTTCCCCGGCCTCGAGCCGACTGGACGGCTGGACTTCTACCAGCGTGCCGTTGGCGTTCGATTGCACGCGCACGCTGGGCGCACGTTCATTGTCGTCGGCAGCGTTGTACAGCGGGAACCACTTCACATCGGTCAGGGTGCGATTTTCTCGACTCTGGGCCGATTCGTGCACCAATGCGTAGGCTTGGGCCTGGCCGGCGGCGTTGAATACCCGCAGGTCGCCCAGGTCGGTCTGCCGCGCCTGTAACTGGACGTCCAGCGGCAGCGCCAGGCGGTACCACGGTCCTTCACCGCTCAAGGCCAACGGCACCTGATGGGCGAAGTCTTGCGGCTGTTCCTGAGCCGCAGCCGACAAGGCCACCCACAACCCCATCACGCCCAGCCCGATTCCACTCAACTTGCGACTCAAGACGACACTCCCTCACTGACAGGCATCGGCGGCTCGGCATCCACGGCCGGCTCGGGGCGCTTGGGTGGCAGCGGCGCAAAATAGCCGACCACCAACAGCAACACGCCCACACCGATAAACGACACGATCCGCGCCAGACCGCCGCGGTTACTCAATTCGACAAAGAACAACTTGGCCACGACCACGGCGATCAACACCGCGCCGACCAGCCACACCTCCCGGCGATGACGCAGGTGCCCGCCGATCATCAGGCCCAGGGCGATCAAGGTCCAGACGATGGACAAGCCGGCCTGCACGAACATCGAGTCGAGCAGCGCATCCAGCTCGTACGGCACACCCATCCACTGGTGGGCCGTACGCATCACCAGGGCCGTGAAGAACGCGAACAGCGACACACCGGCGATCAATTGAGCGATATACCCGATGCGATTCCAACGGTTCGTCGTTTGCTCCACGGCATTGCGCGCCCACACATAGATACCGAACAAGGCGAACAGCAGGCCGAGCTCCAAGGGATTGAACAACGGTATATAAGGCAGTGGCTCGGAGTTGCCATCGCTGAAGGTGTTGGTCAGCCAGAACCAACCGAGCATCAACAACGCCATCGGCGCCGCCGCATAGACGCGGTATTCGCGTGGTTGCGCCGATACCGGCCACGGCAAGGTACGCGGCGTGGCCATCAACACCAGGTAAAGGCCTGGCAGGATCGCCCAGGCCAGCCAGCGCCAGGCGTTGTACTGCTCGGACAGCAACAGCAGGCCGTAACGCAGCTCCAGCATCAACACCGTCATCAGCAACCAGCAACCGAGTACGTGGGCCGTACTGCGCGCCCGGGCCGGGAGCATCGGCGCCAGGCGCTTGAGCGAAAAGAAGTGCACGGCAAATACCGCCAGCCAGCCCAGCCAGCCGAGATTCGCCGCCGGGTGATAGTGGCTGTGCCCCGTTGCCACCAGCACGCAGCCCGCCGCCGGGATCAACAAGGTGCACAACAGCCCCAGCGCCGACCATTTCAAACGCAGGGCCAACACTGCCCACACCGCGACGCTGATCGCCGCGACCAGCAGCAACCAGCTGCCTTGCAGGTTCGCCGGGGCAAAGCGCAGCACTTCGCTGCCCCACGCCAGCGCCCACCAGCCGGCACCCCAGATCAGCAACAGCTCGGACAGGCGTTGCAGGCTCAAGACGTCCAGTTCCTGCGCCCCGTGTGCCCGTTGCAGTCGCCAGGCGCCTACCAGTGCCGCCAATCCCAGCACCAGCGGTGTCCAGAAACCACTGTGGGCCAAGGGCCGCAGGCCTTCGGACTGAAGAGGCCCAAGCAGGAACGGCCCAGCCGCCAGGAACGCTGCGCCGCCCAGCAGTTGTAGCAACAGGCCGAAGACAAAGCTCACGCGTTGCTTCAAGTACAGGCTCAGCCAGATGATCAACAAGCCGCTGGCCGCCCATACGCCGCTCGCCGTTTGCCAAGGCAGGACGAACAGCACCGCGAGATTGATCAGCACCAGTCCCGCCAGCAATACCACGGATAAACCGCGCAACAACCGGGCATCGTTGCGCACCATGTCGTCACGGGCCGCCAGCACCATCCCGCCAATCAACGCCAGGCCGATCAACGAGGCGCTGAGCAGACCGTTCCAACCGGCATTGAGCACCGCCGCCGAATCGCCTTCGGCGCCTTGCAGGCGCATCAGGAACAGCGCACCGCCCAGCAGTTGCACGGCGAATGCGGTAAACAGAAAGGCCCGTGATTGCAGGCGCAGACCAACGAACAGCGTCGCCAGACCGGCGAAGGCCCAGGCGATAGCAGTGCCGTGGGTAAAGAAGAACAGCGGCGCCAGCAAGTAAAGGAAGCCTAGCCCCAACACCGCTAGCACAGGCTGAGCCTGACGCTCCCAGTTCGCGACATGGCCGGGCTCGGCCTTGTGCAGTTGATAGAAGCTGAACAGCAAGGCACAACCGAGCATCAACGCGCCCAGCCACGACCCCGCCAGCAGGCTGCCTTCACCTGCATGCAATTCGCTGACAAAGGCCAGCGCCGAGCCCAGTTGCAGCAACAAGGCAAACATTCGTGCGAATGGTCGCTGTTGGCGCAGGCCCAGCCAGAAAATCCCGGCGCCTTCCACCGCCCAGGCTGCAGCAGTCCAACGGGCATCGAGGCCAAGCGGAATGGCCAGGCTGCCGAAAATCACCCCCAGGGCGAGACAGGTTTCAGCCAGCAACACCGCGCGACCGCCCATCAGCACCCGAGCCAGCCCCATGTAGATCATGCCCAGCGCCAGGGCGCTGAACGCTGCGGCGAATTCCAGGTGCTGCACCAAGGCGAATTGCAGACCGAAGCCGACCAGCGGCGGGCCGAACAGCATGCTGCCGTCCACGTAGTCGCCCTTGCGCGCCGACCAGCGCAGCATCGCGTCGCGGCTGTCATCTTCAGGCGCGTCGCTCATTTCCAGCAGCTTGCGCCGGGTGAACAACAAGCCGATCGCCAGGTAGGTCAGGAAGAAAACGATGAGGAAAGGTTCGGTGCTCCACAGCAGCTCCGGCGTATAGGAGCGCAAGCCCCAGGCGAAACCGATGCCGAACGTGCCGACGAAACCGATCAGGTTGAGCATCCGCCAGGCCTTGAACCACGCGATTGCGAGGATGCCGGCGTTGAGCAGGATGAAATAGCTGAACAGCGCGACATGGTTGCCGCTGCCGGTGGAGGCCAGGATGGGTGCGGCGAACCCGCCCAGCGCCGCAGCCGCCGCCAGGCCCATGGCGTTCTGGGTCACTGCCAGGATCGCCGAGAATACGGTGACCGCGACCAACAGCCCCAAGGCAGCCTTGGAGTCGAGCAACGGATGCAGGCGCATGGCGGCAAACACCGTCAGGTACAACACGGCGATCCCGGTCCCCTGCAGCATCAGCGCATAACTGCTGTTGCGTTGGCGCAGCCACCAGCCCAGGCCCAGCAGGCCCAGCGCACTGGCCGCGACGCCGGCATAACGCAATTCGATCGGCACCACCATGCCTTCGGTGGCGTAGCGCAGGAGGAAAGCCAGGCCGAGGAACAACAACACCACGCCGACCCGCAGCACGGTGTTGCCACCGAACAGCCAGTCGCGCGCGCCGATGAGGGCGCGGTCGAACAGATTCGGGCCACGGGGAGCCGCAGGCGCAGGCGCCGTCGGTTCAAGGGGCAACGGTGCAAAATCGCGATCGGCGCGCCGAGTCGAAGCGGCTGGCGCAGGGCTCCAGATTTCGTCAGGCAACGGCTGGCTGGCCTGGGTGCTCATCACGGAGACGGGTTCGAGATCCGGCGGCAGTTCCCAGACCAGCTCCGGCTCGGTTCGGGTCTGGGATTTTGGAGCCTGGGGCGCGATGACCTCGGCCGCCGGCGCCGGATCACTCGGCTGGGCGACCTTGCCGCGTTCGAGAACCGCCAGCCGCGCTTCCAGGGCGAGCACGCTCTGCTGGGCCTCTTGCAGCAGGATCTGCTGTTTGGCCGCTTGGATCCCCAGGCGCCCCAGTCGAAACGACTGGGCGATGCCGAGCCCGACCAACGCGCCTATCAGCGCATCGGCGAACGACTCATCCACCACCCAGCCGAGTGCCAGGCCCAACAGTGTCAAAATCCATTGCATATGGTCGATATCCCTAAGCGGCCCGTTGCGGGCATGACCGGGTGGTGCGGTGCCTTCAGTCTAGTGAAAAAACCCTAACCCTTGTGGGAGCGAGCTTGCTCGCGAT
>NZ_JAOSHO010000372.1 GCF_025917275.1 Pseudomonas agronomica
GCGTGCTGGACAGCGGCGAGGACAGCTTGGTCATGTACGCGCCGGATTCGGCCCTTGGCCTGGCCAGCGCCCGGGTGCTGACCGCGTCCCTCGCCAAGCAGTCGAAAGTGCCGCTGCCGGCAGCGTTCAGCCGCCAGGCCGACGCCGCGCAACAGCAACTGGAACTCAGCTCCCAGCCGTTCGTCGAGGCTTTGTTGTTGTCGGTGCAAGGCTTCGATCAAGCCCGCGCCAGCGGATTGCTGGAGCGCGTGCTGCCGCAGCAATCGACCCTGGAACGCGCACTGGCCCTGACCTGGCTGCAACGCAGCATCGAGCAGGCTGCGCCGGCCGTGGCCCTGGCGCCGGGCGAAGGCTGGAAAGCCAAGCAAGGCGCGACCGGCGAAACCTACTGGCAATGGCAGGGCGCGCAGCTTCCAACGCAGCTGACCCTGACCGGCGCCCAGGAGCGTCCATTGCAAGCGGCTTTGAGCTTCCAAAGCCAGCAAGCCCCCGTGGCGCCGATGGCCGTGTCGATCACCCGTCGCCTGTCGCGCCTGGTGCCGGGCGACGAGGCGTTCACCTTCAAGCTTGAAGCCGTGGGCAACAAGCCGTTGTCCAGTGACGCTCTCTACCTGGATGAAGTGATCATCAACAGCAAGGCCGCGACGCCGCTGCGCTACGGCATGCTCGAAGTGCCGCTGCCGCCGGGCGCCGATGTGGAACGCACCACCTGGGGCATCCAATTGATGGGCAAGGCCGACAGCGAGCCGACGTCCTTGGAAAAAGCCCGCTTCGAGCCGGGCCAGATGGCTTACGCGGTGCCGGTGGACGCCCTCAGTGGCGAGCTGCGCCTGCGGCACTTGGTGCGCTTCTCCCAGAAGGGTCAGTTCACCCTGCCGCCGGTGCGCTTCACTCAGGTCTACGCGCCACAGAACCAGGCCCGCGAACAGAAACCGGCGCTCGGTCAGGTGACGGTCGACTGACATGCGCAGGCGTTGGGGCTGGTGGTGGTTGTGCTTGATTCCTGCGCTGGCGACAGCGCAGGAGGAGCCGCTGCGCCTGGCTTTCGACGGTCAACTGTTGCGCGTAAGCCAGACCCAGGTGCTGGACCGCCAGCCGTTGCCCGATTCCTTGCAGGCACCGCTGGGCAGCTTGTGGAAACTTTTCGTCTACGCCTGGCTGGTGGACACCGATGCCCGCGAGCCGGCGTATGAATGCCGGGGCGAATCGAAAGAAGAAGTCTATTGCTGCAGCGCCGGACAGAGCATTGGTCGCGACCAGGCACTGGTGAAATCCTGCGGCTTGTATTTCGAACCGCAGCGGCTTGGGCTTTCGGCGCCTGGCTGGCGGGACTATTGGCAAGCGCGGCAGGCGCCGAAATGGTTGCAGGACCTGCCGGCCTTGCAGCCGCAAACCCAGGTGCCCGTGGCAGAGCTGCTCAAGGCGCTGGCGACGCTGCCGGCCCAGGATCAGGCCCGTCGGGTGCTGCTCGACGTGGTGCTTGGCGCGGCGGATGGTCGGTTGGTCGGTCAGTTGGGCGGTCGCCTGCGGGTCAAGACCTGGAGCTGGCTGGGCGATCAAGGGCCTTCGTCGCGCCAGGGCGGTTTCGCCGGTTGGCTGGTCGATGGCACGCCCGTCTGGGCCGGTGGACGCGGTACCAGCCAGCAGGTCTTGAAGAAGTATGGTGATGGCTTGGCCACGGCACTGCCATCCCGTTGGCCGGCGGAAACCGGGCGTTGCGTGGAAGTGGGGTTGTTTGCCCGCTATCCCTTGCAACGGGTGATGTCCGGTGAACGTCCAGCCACGCCGGGACAACTGCGCGGCGACTACCGCGTCGAGTTCGCCAACGGCAACCAGCTGGATATCCACAGCGACGGCGAACTGTTCCTGCTGCCTGGCAAACTGGTCGCGCGGTTGGACCGGGAGGAATACGTCGCTCGGGTCCTGCAGCGCGAAGCCAAGGCCGAACCCGCCGAAGCGGCCAAGGCATTGGCCGTGGCGATCCGCACCTACCTGTTGCAAAACGCCCAGCGCAACGGCGATTGCCTGAGCATCGACGACAGCAGCCATCGCCAGCGCGTCGCGCCGCGTCCGGCGGCGCCGGAAACCCGAGCGATTGCCGCGTGGACCAGCGACCTGGTCCTGGCCGGCACCGATGTGACGTATCACTCCGATCAACCCGGCCCGGACAAGTTGTCCTGGGCCCAGGCCGTCGAGCAAGCCAACGGCGGCCAGCGCTACGACGCGATCCTGTTGCACGCCTATCCACGTGCCAGCCTCAGCCGTTGGGACAACCCGGTGGCGTCCTGCGAAGCACTGCCCGCCGCCCAGGAGTGGCTACTCAAACAGCGACGGGGCTGGCGTGAGCGGTTGGAAAGCGAAGTCGGCTACAACGAAATCAGTGCCTTCGCGGTGTGCCGCGTCGCCTTCGGCCGGCCGTATGTCGACCGTGAACGCCAGCGCATCTACGTGCGCGGCGTGCTGTCGCTGCAAGACCGCCTCGACCTGACCCATGAATATCTGCACCTGGCTTTTGAGGCTCACCCCAATGGCCAGGACGAAAACTATATCGAAGGGCTCGCCCGTCACCTCTTGCTGGAATAGACCATGACACTCCGTTATCCACAGGTCTTGCTGTTGCTCTGCGCCCTGACCGCCTTGCCATCCGCCCTGGCCGCCGACCCCATCAAGCTCGATACTCCCATCGGCGGCTGGCGCAGCGGTGCGCCTGGCGGCGAAGGCGAAAACTTCAGCCAGACCGTCAATTACCCGGCCTCGTCGGTCAACACGCCGCCGGGCCAGGCGAACACGGCGCGCATCAGTGGCCAGATCAAAGGTACACCGAAGAACAACGAGCCGGGCCAACTCATCGTCAACGGCGTAAGCCTGCCGTTGAAGGTTGATGAGGAAGGTCGCTTCGATCGGCCGTTCTCGTTCCCCAATGGCAGCAACAGCGTTGAAGTGCGCAGTGCCGATGGCCAACAGCGCCACCGTACGCAATTCCTCAATACCACCGGTGGCGCTACCCCGGCCAAGCTGCGGGTTTTGCTGACTTGGGACAGCGACGGCACCGACCTGGACCTGCACCTCGTGACGCCGGATGGCGCCCACATCTGGTACGGCGACCGCGTCGCCCCCAACGGCGCCGCCCTCGATGTCGACGTCACCACTGGCTACGGCCCGGAAATCTTTGCCATGCCCGCGCCGATCAAAGGCCAGTACCTGGTGTACGTGAACTACTACGGCGGCGGGTACCGCGGTGATGGGGATGAAGAAGGCGACGGCGAACCAGTGGAACAAGCGCAACAAGCCCTGACCACGGCGAAAGTCACTGTCATCACCGAAGAAGGCACACCGAGCGAAAAGATGGAGACCTTCGTGGTGCCGATGCGGGCGGTGGGCGAGCTGACGTTGGTCAAGAGCTTCAGCTATCCGTAAAGCCTATGGCACCCGCAGGGCCCTGTAGGAGCTGTCGAGCGAAGCGAGGCTGCGATCTTTTGAGGCTAAAGATCAAAAGATCGCAGGCTTCGCCAGCTCCTACACAGCTCCGGAGCGAGCCCGCACACTGGGTTGTCGGCATTTGTGACAAGGAAAAATCTCACGCGTGAGCTATTGTGAGATCTCCAAGTAGCCTGTAGTGTTTCTCACGCGTGAGTTTTTCACAGTGGGGTCAGTACTATGTCAACCAGCTCTCCACCAGATCCGCATGACGGGTCTGTGACCGATTCAGCGAGCCGCACGGGAGAGCGCGCCAAACCCTCCGCGAAAAAGCCATCGAGCTTCTACATGAAGCAGATGCGCGCGGGCCTGAGTGCCGCCGGGTATGTGAAACACGAAACTTGGGTGCTTCCTGAAAACCGAAGCCTGCTCAAGCAAATGGAGAAACAGCTACGCCAACCGATTCTGGCTGGCCCATTCATGTCGGAGGATTACATGAGCGCAGGTAACAACTGGAACATCGATCGCCTCTACACCGCCCTTCAGGCCCTGGATGAAGTGGTCTCGAACGACATCACCCTCTCCCTCGTCCAAGGCGCCGAGTCCAGCATCAAGCTGGAAATGAATGACTTCGGTGGCTTGCCAATCTACATCGCCGTGGTCGGCGACCAGATCATCGTCGATACCGTGCTGGTGGATGTCGAGTCGATCAACGACGTCGCCGCCTTCAACGACGCCGTGTTGCGCAGCCGGGAAATGTTCCCGTTGTCGTCGATCGGTATCGAGTCCATGCCCAACGGGCAGGTTGTCTACAACATGTTCGGCTCCCTGAGCGCAGGTTCCAGCCTGACCAACGTCGTCACCGAGGTCAAAACCCTCGTCGACAACGTCCAGCGCGCCAGCGAAGCCTTCGAACGCTTCTTCATTTAATTCGCCGAATAGGAACCCTCCCATGACCCAGTCCATCTGGAGCAAGTTGTTCACCGCACTGCGTGGCGGTGCCAACGAAGTCGGCGAATCGATCGTCGACCAACAGGCCCTGCGCATCCTCGACCAGGAAATCCGCGACGCCGACACCGCGCTGGCCAACGCCAAGCGTGAGCTGGTCACCATCATGGCCAAGCACAAGCTGGCGACCGATCGCGTCGGCGAATACAACGCCAAGATCCAGGACCTGGAAGCCAAGGCCCTGGCCGCGATCCAGGCCAACCGCGAAGACCTGGCGCTGGAAGTGGCCGAAGCCATTTCGACCCTGACCAACGAACTGGACGCCGAGCAGAAGCACGCGACCGAGTTCGGTGGCTACGCGGACAACATGCGCAAGGACATCACCAAGGCCGAAAGCCGCATCAAGAGCCTGCGCCAGCAAGTGGACATGGCCAAGGCCCGGGAAAGCGTGCAGAAGGCCCAGGTCAGCGCCTCGATCGCCAGCGGCGGTGCCAATGGCAAGCTGGAAACCGCCGTCGGCACCCTCAACCGCCTGCAAGCCAAGCAACAACAACGTGCCGCCGAGCTGCAAGCCCAGGACGAACTGGCCGAGGCTTCGACCGGCTCCGACCTGGAGCGCAAGCTGCGCGATGCCGGCATCACGCCGAACGAAGGCAGCGCCAATGCGATCCTGGAACGCCTGAAGAAAAAATCGGCTGAGTAAGCGGTTCGTAGACACCGAACCCGTG
>NZ_JAOSHO010000373.1 GCF_025917275.1 Pseudomonas agronomica
GATCGTTGGCGTGGCGACGAACAACTCGGTGGAGTCCACCGCTCGCACGGCGGGCAATCTCGGGTTCGACACCTGGGTGGTCGAAGACGCCTGTTTCACGTTCGACAAGGTCGATTACTTCGGCGTCGCCCGTTCGGCTGCCGAGGTGCACGGGATGTCATTGGCGAACCTGCATGGGGAATATGCGATGGTGGTGAGCGTGGAGGAGATCTTGCGGGCGGGCTGAAACGTGGGTATTGGATTCCGGCCTCATCGCGAGCAAGCTCGCTCCCACAGGGATTTGTGAACGTCACAGAACCAGTGTGGGAGCGAGCTTGCTCGCGATGACGATCTGACAGACTAGAAATCTTCAGCTCGGGGCATCAAGCCCCGTGGCACTTCTTGAATTTCTTGCCGTTGCCGCACGGGCAAGGGTCGTTGCGGCCAACGTCCTTCAGGGCGTTGCGTACGGGCTCCTGGTGGGCATGGCCGCAGTTCGGGCCGTGGACGTGGCCATGATCATGACCGTGGTGATGGTCGTGGTCGTGGTCGTGGTCGTGGTTGCAATCGGGGCCGTGGACGTGGGGTTGTTGGGTCATCTGGGGTTACTCCGCAATAAAATCGGCGGCGATTATCACGCCATTGCGCTCCAGGTGCACGTAGTCGGCGATGAATAAACCGGTTTCCAGTTCCCCTTCCAGGCGATAGGGGATCTGTTCTCGGGGTTTCTCCAACAGTTTCACCACTTCCCGGACTTGCGGCCACAGGTTGGTACGGATCGGCACCTTGAAATAGCCGCTATGCCGCGGGCTCACGGTGAACCAATGTTCATGCTCTCCCTCGGTCAGCAAGAGATCGCCCAAGTGAATCCGATAAGTCAGGCCGCGCACGGTGAGGTCGCTGTCGCCGGGATTGTCGACGCGAAAGTGCAGCATGAACTTCTGTTCCAGCAGTCGTGCCCGCACGACCTCGACCTTGACCAGGTGCACTTGCGGTACAGGCGCCTCCTCACCTCGCCAGGACGCGCAACCGCCGAGCCCGACCAACAACAGCAGGCAAGTGATGCGGAGCAAGCGTGATGTCTGGGTCATGTCCGTACCTCAGGTTTATCCCCCAGTCTAGTCCTCCCGACCTGAGGACGAGCGTCGGACGCTTCCGAAAATTCAGCGATGGAAATAACCGGCGCAGCACTTCTTGAATTTGTATCCGCTACCGCACGGGCAACTGTCGTTGCGACCAGACTTGACCGGCACGGTGGGATCGATGAAGTACCATCGTCCGCCGTTCTGCACGAACGAAGACTGCTCCCGATGGCTGTGTTCGCCCTGGCTGTCGTGCCAGCGAGCGGTGAACGTGACGAAGGCGTGTTCCGGTTGACCACCGAACACCTCGCTGCTTTCCACTTCCAGCCCCAGCCAGGTGCTGCTGGCACTCCATTCGCCGATAGCTTGGCGATCGAGGCCATCCTGCTGGGCGGGGAGCGTAGTGCCGATAAGGTAATCCACCAGGCCCAACACGTAGGCACTGTAGCGCGAGCGCATCAAGGCTTCGGCACAAGGCGCCGGATGACCGTTGTGGTAATGGCCGCAGCAAGCGTCCAGCGGGTTGCCGCTGCCGCAGGGGCAAATGGGTGTGTGCAGGCTTGTATCCACAGCTACCACCAGTATTTTCCAAAATTTTCAGGGTTGGCCCAGAAACGTGAGTTGAGCCAGTCGGGCACCTGTTTGTATTCAAGCAGATCGTAGGTGAACAGGGTCAGCACCTGGTCCTCGCGCTGGAATCGCTCGCTGGCTTGAAGGGCCAGGGAAAAGAAATCCGTCTCTTGCCAGCCACAGGCGTTGAGATCGGCCAGCACTGCAATCCGGCTGGCGTTGAGATTGCGAATGCCGCCCAACAGGTTCAGACCGTCGCGCTTGGGCAAATGCTCCAGGCAATCGAGCGCCAAGGCCAAGTCAAAACGCCGCGCCGCCACGTCCGCCGGCAAGGCGCCGGGGCCGGTGTGGACCACCTCGGTGTCGGGGTGGGCCTGCTGGAATGCTTCTAACGCAGGAAAACTGCTGGCGCCGATCAGCAGCAGGCTTTGCGGGGCATAACGGTCCAGTACGGCGGCCAGGGCTTGCTGGGGCGTACGCGAAGAAATGGCAACGGTCATCAAAGTTCCTCAGTCAGAACCGCCACGATAGCCTGCCTGGACATCGTGGCCTAGAGCGGTTGGTCCATGGACGTGTGGAATTTGCGTGAACACGGAGCGAAATCCGCCGATTGCCCAGGCTGGCGCAGATCCGAACTCGGGTCTTTACTCCCCTGAATCGGCGCGAAGCCGATCCTTCAAGGAGAAAAACCGATGAGCATAGTTCGGACAGCGTTACCCCTGGTTCTGCTAACCAGTGTGTTGACTGGTTGCGCAGGTTTGCAGAAAACCGACTGGCCGATCTGTGCGGCCACCGGCGGTGTCGTTGGTGCGGGATTGGGCGCGATTGAAAGCAGCTCCTGGATCGGCCCGGGCGCCTTGGTGGCCGGCACCGTGGCGGCAGGTTGGTGCTGGGCCCATGGCGACGGCGACGAAGACGGCGACGGTGTGCCGGACAGCCGCGACAAGTGCCCGGGTACGCCGAAGGGCGTGCAAGTCGATGCCGATGGCTGCCCGCCACCCGCTCCGGCGCCAGTGGTCGAAGCGCCAGTCGTGGTCAAGGAAGAAACCATCGTGATCCGCGACGTGCACTTTGAGTTCAACAAAGCCACGCTGACCCCAGGCGATAAAGATGTACTGAGCGCAGTCGCCACCCGACTGAAACAGGAAACGTCCACCGCACAACTGCGGGTCACCGGTCACACCGACAGCGTCGGCAGCGATGCCTACAACCAGAAACTGTCGGAGAAACGGGCCAATGCGGTGGTGAAATACCTGGTTGAAAGCGGCGTGCCGCAGGCCAGTTTTGTTTCAGTGTCCGGCGCCGGGGAAAGCCAGCCGGTCGCTGATAACAAAACCGCCGATGGACGTGCGATGAACCGCCGTACCGAAATCAAGATAAACCGCTGAAACCCTTGTCATCCGCGGCTTGTACAGTCGTGGATGCGGGTCTTTACTCCTGTGTGACCGGTATGGGCCGGTGACACAGGAGCATTCATCATGAAGGTTCTCATCAGGGTTGCCTTACCGGTACTGCTGGCCAGCAGCCTGTTGTCCGGTTGCGCCACTCACAGTGACGGCAGCGCGCCTCTCAACCAGCGTACCTGGCCGATCTGCAGCCTGATCGGCGGGTTGGTCGGCGGCGGGCTGGGCGCCATCGAAAGCAGTGGCTGGGCCGCTGGCGGCGCGGCGTTGGGGCTGCTCGGCGGTGGCTTGATCTGTTACGCCCAGGATGGCGATGAAGACGGCGACGGTGTGTTCGATCGTCGCGACCGTTGTCCCGATACACCGGCCAATACCCCTGTCGAACACCATGGCTGCCCGCAGCCGCAATATCCGGCCAGCGCTCCACCGGTCGAACCGCAAGCTCCGGCCAGTGAAGTCATTACCCTTAATGACGCAGGCAAGGTGCTGTTCGATTTTGATAAGTCCGATCTCACGGCGGCGGCGCGAAGCCAGCTCGATGGGCTGATGGGCAAGCTGAGCCATGCCAATGTCGCCAGCATCCGCGTGGTCGGCCATACCGACAGCGTCGGTACCGACGCCTATAACAAGGGGTTGTCCGAGCGTCGGGCCAGCAGCGTCGTGGAGTATTTGCTGACCCAGGGCCTTGCCCCGGAAAAACTCACCAGCGAGGGCAAGGGCGAAAGCGAACCGGTAGCCGACAACGAGACCGAGGAAGGGCGCGCCCAGAACCGTCGCGTGGAGTTGCATATTCAGCGTTGAGTCCATGGATTGCGTTGGCTCAGGACCGCCGAGTCGTGATGCGAGCGACTTGGCGGACGCCGGCCGACGCCAGGATTAAATTTGCCCCACCCTCTGGCTTATCCAGCGCGCAAGCCGTTACTGTGCGCCAAACAATAATGTCCTTCGGAGGGCCATATGAAGGTGTTTTGGGGGCTGGGGCGTTTACTGACGCTGCTGTTCTGGCTGGTCGTGCTGGTCAACCTGGTCGTGCCATTCGTCCATCCGCTGCATCTATTGACCAATTGCGCCGGTGCGTTTTTACTGGCTCTCCATCTGCTTGAACTGCTGTGGTTCAGGGCCAGCTTTCGTGGTCGTCCCGCACCTGGTCGCGATCGCCTCCGAGTTTTGATGTTCGGCATTTTCCACCTGCAAACCCTTCCGACCGCGCCAGAGGCTTCCCATGCGTAAATTGTGTCTGCTTGCAGCATTTGTGTGCCCAATGGCGAGCGCTCAAGTGGTCCAGGTTGAAAGCAACTCATTGGTGCGCCTGCCCAACACCACCAGCTCGCTGGCCTTGGAGCGCCTGGACGTCGCTGATTTCGGCACGTTGCTCGTGCCTTCGAACGTTACGCAACTGTCCATCGGGCAATTGCACCTGGGGCGCGAAGCGCGGATTGCGATCGTGCCGGCGCAACAGGCACTGGAGTTGAAAGTGGCCCAGGCGGAACTGGCGGAGGGCAGCCAGATCGCGGCTCGCGGCGCACCGGGGACCTATACGAAGGCTGCGCGGCCAGGGCGCGATCTCAATTTGCGCTTCAATGCGTTGAACGCGCCCCTGCTGTCGGTGGATGCGCGGGGTGGAACGGGGGCGCCAGGTTACGTCGGATTGGACGGTGCCAACGGACAGGCGCCAGGGTGCACCTGGGGTTCGGCTGGCCGCGGCTCCGACGGCAGCAATGGCGGCGATGGCCAACCGGGCGCGGCCGGCGCGCTGGTTCGACTTGAGTTGCCCCGGGCCTACCCGGACGAGCAAATCAAGGTGACGGTGGACGGTGGCGCCGGTGGCCCGGCCGGACACGGTGGCAAACCCGGCGCAGGCGGCAAGGCCAAGGGTTGCCTGGTCTACACGGCCAACGGCGGCAAGAGCGGCCGTCCTGGCGCCGATGGCCAGCCAGGGCCCGCTGGAGCGGCGGGGGCACTGACGGTGCAGCGGTTCTAAAGAAACATCCTGATTCAGACCTGTGAAAGACCCTGTGGGAGCGAGCTTGCTCGCGAT
>NZ_JAOSHO010000374.1 GCF_025917275.1 Pseudomonas agronomica
GTCGCGCAGGCACTTTTCGTGCACAGCCTACATCGCTGGTAGGATCCTTCACTCACTCACCGCTGAAAACACTATGCCTTTGCCGCTGATCTATCACGAAGACTACAGCCCCGAGTTCCCAGCGGATCACCGCTTCCCCATGGACAAGTTCCGCCTGCTGCGCGACCACCTGGTAGAAAGTGGCCTGACGACGGATGCGGACCTGCTGCGTCCCGCCCTGTGCCCGCCAAATATCCTCGCCCTGGCCCATGACCGCGCTTATATCGAACGCTACATGGGCGGCGAGTTGTCTCGCGAAGACCAACGGCGACTTGGCCTGCCCTGGAGCGAAGCCCTGGCCCGGCGAACGGTACGCGCGGTGGGTGGCTCGCTCCTGGCCGCCGAAAAGGCCCTCGAACACGGGTTGGCCTGTCATCTGGCCGGCGGCACCCATCACGCCCACTATGACCACCCGGCCGGCTTTTGCATTTTCAATGACCTGGCGGTGATCAGCCGCTACTTCCTGGCCACCGGTCGCGTCTCGCGGGTGTTGATTTTCGACTGCGACGTGCACCAGGGCGACGGTACTGCTCGAATACTCCATGACACCCCGGACGCCGTGACAGTTTCCCTGCACTGCGAAAAGAATTTTCCGGCGCGCAAGGCGCAAAGCGATTGGGACATTCCGCTGCCGATGGGCATGGACGATGCCGCTTACCTTAAAGTCGTGGACGATGCGCTCAATTACCTGCTGCCGCTCTACCAGCCGGACCTGGTGCTGTATGACGCTGGCGTCGATGTGCACAAGGACGACGCCCTCGGCTACCTGAAACTGACCGACGAAGGCCTCGCCGCCCGGGACGAAAGCGTGATGCGCCATTGCCTCGGGCGAGACATCCCCGTCGTCGGCGTGATCGGTGGCGGCTACAGCAAGGACCGCAAGGCCCTCGCCCGACGCCACGGGATCCTGCACCACAGCGCGCAAAAGGTCTGGATGTCATCAGGATGTCATTGAAGTCTGGGCTTTACCCACAATGCCTGTGGAGCGGCCTGTGGATAACCTGAGCGAAACGGCCTACAGGCTATGTCGTCTGTAGCGTACAAATGCCTGGCTGTTTTTTGATCAGAACTCTCAACAACACTTACATACCCCTGTGGGAGCGAGCTTGCTCGCGATAGCGGTGTGTCAGCGGCATTGATGTGGCTGATCCTCCGCTATCGCGAGCAAGCTCGCTCCCACAGGGATCTGTGCTGATAGAATGCCCCGCCTATTCCAGCCCCCGCAGTCCAAATCATGACCTCGACCACCCAGCCCCCCACCCTAAACATCGCCATCATCGGCGGCGGCCCTGCTGGCCTGATGGCGGCCGAGGTGTTGAGCCAGGCCGGCGTCCAGGTCGAGCTGTACGACGGCATGCCCTCGGTGGGCAGGAAGTTTCTCCTGGCCGGCGTCGGCGGCATGAACATCACCCACTCCGAAGCCTTCCCGGCGTTCCTGTCCCGCTACGGCGAACGCACGCCGAATATCGCCCCGCTGCTGCGGGCATTCGGCGCAAATGAGCTGTGCGAATGGATTCATGGCCTGGGCATCGACACCTTCGTCGGCAGCTCGGGACGGGTATTTCCAACCGACATGAAAGCCGCCCCGCTGCTGCGCGCCTGGCTCAAGCGCCTGCGTGAGGCCGGCGTGGCGATCCACACCCGCCACCGTTGGCTCGGCTGGAACCCCGACGGCAGCCTGCGCATCGCCAGCCCGGAGGGCGAGAAGAGCCTTAAGCCTGACGCAACGTTACTGGCATTGGGCGGCGGTAGCTGGTCACGCCTGGGCTCCGACGGCGCCTGGATGCTGCCCCTGGAACAGCGCGGCGTGGCCCTTGCGCCGTTGCAGCCGAGCAACTGCGGGTTCGACGTGGCGGCCTGGAGCGACCTGATGATCAGCAAATTCGCCGGCGCCCCGCTGAAGAACATCGCCATCGGCCTCAACGACGATGTGCCTCGCCTGGGCGAATGCGTCATCACCGCCACCGGACTCGAAGGCAGCCTGATCTATGCGCTGTCGGCAGCGATTCGTGAGGCCATCAACCAGCACGGCCACGCGACCATTCATCTGGACCTGCTGCCGGGCCGGCCTGTGGATAAAATCCTTCAGGCCCTGAACAAGCCACGCGGTTCTCGCTCGATGGCCAAGCACTTGCACAGCCAGTTGGGGATCGACGGGGTCAAGGCGGCGTTATTGCGCGAGCTGACGTCTGCCGATTGCTTCGCCGACATGGCGCGACTGGCGCAAGCGATCAAGGCCTTGCCGGTCACGCTGGTGAAAACCCGTCCGCTGGACGAAGCCATCAGCAGCGCCGGGGGCGTGACCTTCGAAGCCCTGGACGAACGGCTGATGCTCAAGCAGTTACCCGGCGTTTTCTGCGCAGGAGAGATGCTCGACTGGGAAGCGCCAACCGGCGGCTACCTGCTCACGGCCTGCTTTGCCAGTGGCCGGGCGGCGGGCTCAGGAATGCTGGGATTCTTGAACGGTTGAACGTTTACACGGTTGAACCTGTAGGAGCTGTCGAGCGAAGCGAGGCTGCGATCTTTTGATCTTTTGCTTGAGATTCAAGTGTCTGGGAAAAGATCGCAGCCTCGCTTCGCTCGACAGCTCCTACAAGTATCAAGGCTTACGCTTACGCGGCCCGGTATTGAACACCGGCACTTTTCGCACAGGCTTGACCGACGGTTCCACCGGCCCCGAATCGCCGCTGTCCACCCACTTGCCCAGGTTGCGCTTGCCGCCACTGCCCTGGGTTTTCGGTTTCTTCGGCTTCTTCGGTTTCTTGATCACCTGGCCGCTGGCATCGGTCTCCGGCACGCGGTGCTCAGGTTCGAAATCCTGTTCCATCTGCCGGGGCAATGCCTGACGGGTCAAGGTCTCGATGGCCGACAGCAGATTCACTTCATCGGCGCAGACCAGGGAAATCGCCTGCCCGCTGGCGCCCGCCCGGCCCGTGCGGCCGATGCGGTGGATGTAATCCTCGGCAACAATCGGCAGGTCGAAGTTCACCACCAATGGCAAATCCTCGATATCCAGGCCACGGGCAGCGACATCGGTGGCCACCAGGATCTGCACTTCGCTGGCCTTGAAGCGGTCCAGCGCACGCTGGCGGGTCGCCTGGGGTTTGTCGCCGTGGATGCCATCGGCATTGACACCCAGGCCCTGGAGTTTTTCCACCAGCGCATCGACGCCGTTGCGGGTCTTGGCGAACACCAGCACCTGTTTCCACTTGTGCTTGCGCATCAGATGAATGAACAGCTCCGGCTTGCGCTTCTTGTCCACCGTCACCACCCATTGCTTGACGGTGTTGGCAGCCACGTTGCGCGGGCTCACTTCGATGCTCAGCGGGTCGTTGAGCATCTGCCCGGCCAACAGCCGGATCGCATCGGAGAAGGTCGCCGAGAACAGCAGCGTCTGGCGCTTCTTCGGCAGCGCCTTGTAGATGTTCGCCAGTTCCTCGGAGAAACCGAGGTCGAGCATGCGGTCGGCTTCGTCCAGCACCAGGGTCTGCAACTGGTTGAACTTCAGCGCGTTCTGGCGGAACAGATCGAGCAAGCGGCCCGGTGTGGCGACCAGCAGGTCGACACCTTTGCGCAACTTCATCATCTGCGGGTTGATGCTGACGCCGCCGTACACAGCGTAGGTGCTCAAGGGCAGGTTCTGCGCGTATTGGCGCACGCTTTCGTGGACCTGCTCGGCCAGTTCGCGGGTCGGTACCAGGATCAGCGCACGCACCGAGTTGGCGGCGACTTTCGGCCCTTCGGTGGTCAGCAACTGCAACAGCGGCACGGCAAAACCGGCGGTCTTGCCAGTGCCGGTCTGGGCCGCGGCCATCAGGTCGCGCCCGGCGAGCACGGCCGGCATGGCCTGGGCCTGGACCGGCGTCGGAGTCTGGTAGCCGAGCGTGTCGAGGGCGCGCAGCAGGGGTTCGATCAGGCCAAGGGTGGCGAAAGTCATGGAGATACCGTAGGAAAAATCAGCGCAGGGTGTGCAATGCGCGGCAGTTTACCCTAAATCAGGATTCGGCCGGTGCAGGCTTGGGCTTGCGCCACTGCGGCAACCCGATCAACACCACGGCGCTGATGATCACCAGCATCGCCAAGGCTTCTTCGATGCCAATGGTTTCTCCCGCGAAGACGATCCCCAGTAACACCGCCACCGCCGGGTTGACGTAGGCATAGCTGGTGGCCGCCGCCGGGCGCACATGCTTGAGCAGGTACATGTAGGCGTTGAAGGCGATGATCGAACCGAACCCGATCAGATAGACCAACGCGAACCAACCTTCCAGCGGCGGCACGTGGTCCAGGCGCTCACCACTGGCGAAGCTGCCAATCAGCAGCACCACGCCGGCCACCAGCATTTCCACCGCGCTGGCCATCGCCCCCGCCGGCAACGGCAGGTGTTTGCTCAGCACCGAGCCAAAGGCCCAGGAGGCCGCCGCGAATACCAGCAAAGCCGCCCCCAACGGGCTCGATTGCAGGTTGGAACCCAGGTTGAGCATGGCGATGCCGATCAACCCCAACACAATCCCGGCCCACTCGAGACGGGTATTGCGCGCGCCCCAGAAATATCCGCAAAGCAAGGTAAACAAAGGCACCGTCGCCACGGCCAACGCTGCCACGCCCGACGCCACGCCCGTGTGCTCGGCGATGCTCACCGCACCATTGCCAAAGGTCAGCAGCAACACGCCAATGAGCGCCCCGGCCTTCCATTGCGCCCAGGTCGGCGCCGGCGCGCCCTTCCACCGCAAGAAGCCGTACATCAACGACCCGGCGATCACAAAACGAATCCCGGCCAGCAGCAACGGCGGCCAATGCTCGACGCCGATGCGAATCACCAGGTAGGTCGAACCCCAGATAACGTACAAGGCGAAAAAGGCAGCGATCAACGGCAACGGAAAACGGCGTGGGCCAGGCATGTTCAACTCGAAGTCAGGACGGTGAAACCTGCCATTCTAAGAAGCCGATCGACAGAAATTAAGTTACAAAATCTGTTTATCCGAGCCATACACTTTTCAAGACACGACCAATACGACTGAACACAGACCAACCC
>NZ_JAOSHO010000375.1 GCF_025917275.1 Pseudomonas agronomica
GGCGACGCGTTTTTCGATCAGGCGATCGGAGCCACCTTCGGCAATGACGGGTTGGGACGAGGCGGCGAAGACGTTGGCTGCCAGGACCGAGAAAGCGACGCTGAGGATGATTTGGCGTTTCATGATGGTGTGCTCCGGGGGGTATTTGTTTGTGTGGGGCCATTGTTGCGCCGGGCACCCGTCAGGAGAACTTCATTGAAATGATGGTGAACATCGATGGCGGTGATAGCTCGTCGGGCTGTTGTCCATCAGATTGATGGAACGCTCACGGACCTTCGGGCTCTACCCGCTGAATTCCTTTGCAGGAGGCAGGCATATGTATCAGTTATTTGGCCACAGTCAGTCGGGTTCCTCGGCCGTGGAAATTGCCCTGTATCTGTGTGGGGTGCCGTACCGCCGGGTCGATACGTATTCGACCGAGGACAATGACGCGGCGAAAGAACTCGAGGCGTTGAATCCGCAGAAGCAGGTTCCGACCTTGCAACTGCCGGACGGCTCGGTCCTGACCGAGGCAGCGGCGATCCTGATCCACCTGGGGCTATCCTTTCCCGAATCGAAGCTGCTGCCGGAAGATCCGGCCCAACGCGGGCAGGTCATACGCGGCCTGGTCTATATCGCCGCCAATTGCTACACCCCCATCGGCATTATCGATTTTCCTGAACGCTGGTTACCCGAGGGGGAAGAGGCTGTGCGGGAGCGACTGGTGGCTGGCACGAAACAACGCCTGTATCGCAATTGGGCCTTGTTTGCCGACCAGTTTCCCGCGACGCCCTTCCTCGGCGGTGCCGAGCCCGGAGCGCTGGACATCCTGGCGGCGGTGATCACGAAATGGGTCGAGACCCGGGAAGCGATGCTCAGCGCCCGCCCCGAGTTCTATGCCTTGCTCGAGCGCATCGACCGCCACCCCCGGGTCGCGCCGGTGCTTTCACTCCACTGGCCTGAGTGAGTTACGGGCAGGCGTTGCGCGAGGCCGCTTGCCCGACGAGTTCGACGAACTGCCGGACGTTATTCTGATGGCCCTTAACCAGGTCATCGATATTGCCTGCGGCCGGCGTTTGCAAGCTGCTGCGACAGGTCAAGGTGCTGGCAGCGTTGCCAAGGCTGCGCAATCGCCATTGCACGTCCATGCGTGCGTACCGACCGGGAATCGAGTCGAAGCGCTGCACGTCCACCCGCAGCAACCGCTTCGGCGCGCCGGGATTGCTCAGTTGTTCGTCGAGGCTGCTACGCAGTTCATCCGCCAGGCTTGAGCCCCACCATTCGGTCTCCAGGATGGCCAAGCCGCTGTCTCCCTGGCGAATGACCATCTGGGTGCGGTCCACCTGGGGCGGCACGCTGAGTTGCTCGATCTGGATATCCACCCCCGCGCGTGCCTGGCCGGCCGGTTGGGCCGGGCTCAGGGTGTGATAGTGAATGGGGTCGCTGCGGCAGGCACCGAGCAGCAGCGCCAGGGCGATCAACGAGCATCTCAGCGTCAGCGGCATCAGGCGTGCTCCAGGGGTCATTCTTTCACCGGGAAGGAAAGGTTTTGCGCCGGGGCGTCTTTCGGACGGCCGCGAAGCAACGATTCGGGGTGGCGGCTCAGGTAGTCGGACAGTTCGCGCAACGACCGCGACATCCGGCCCAGGTCATCCAGGGTCTGGGTCAGTTGTTCGCGCTGTGGCGAATCTTCCGCCAGGGTCGAATTCGCCGACTGCAAGGTCTTGCTCACGTCCTGCAAGGTACTTTGCACGCCCGGAAGGGTCTTGCTGTTGAATTGCGACAGGCCTTTGCGCAATTCGACGAGATTGCCGTCCAGGTTGCTGGCGATGCTTTCCAGCGGCAGCTTGTTGATCCGCTCGATCACCGTCTGCAGTTGTTCCTGCAATTGCTGAAGGCTGCCCGGAATCGTGGGGATCCGCAGGGGGCGGGCGGACGTGTCGAAGGCGACTCTTTCGGCCTTGGGGTAGAAATCCAGCGATATGTACAACTGCCCGGTCAGCAGGTTGCCGCTGCGGGCCTGGGCACGCAGGCCCCGCTCGACAAAACTGCCGACCAGCCGAGCCGCGGCGGCTTCGTCTTCCGGGTCGTAATCCAGGGATTTGAGCAACTTCTCATGCGCCTTGCCCAGCAGTTGGGGGTAGATCACGATGCCGACGTTGACGGGGAACGTGCGCTGTTTCTCGTCGAAATCCAGGTTCATGGCCACCACTCGGCCGATCTCGATCCCGAGGAATTCCACCGGGGCCCCGACGCGCAACCCGCGCAAAGCCTGGTCGAAGCGCAAGGCCAGGTACTGTGGCTTGCCACTGGGCGGGGCGAGGGCGCTCTGCTGGTCGGCGAACAGCTCGAAATTCTTGTCTTCGGCGGCAGCCGTGTCGTTGGGGCTATATTCCGGTGCCCTGAAGGCAATGCCTCCTACCAGCAAGGCGGACAGGGATTCGGTCTTGACCGCGAAGCCGTTGGCTCCAACGTTCACATCAACCCCGCTAACGTTCCAGAAACGGGTGTTCTCGGTAACGTAGGCGTCGTTTGGCGCATTGATGAACACTTCGATGTTGACGCCCTTGCCGTCGGCATCCAACGCGTAGGACACCACCTGGCCCACCGGGATCTTGCGCAGGTAGACCGGCGAGCCGATGTCCAGCGAGCCGAGGTCCTGGGAGTGCAGGGTGAAGCGCTTGCCCGGTTCGCCGTAGGTGATGGGCGGTGGCGCCTCCAGGCCGGTGAAGGACTTGGCGCGGACTTTCGAATGGCCGGCGTCGGCGCCGATGAAATCCCCCGACAGCAAGGTATCGATCCCGGAAATCCCGCCCGCGCCGATGCGTGGCCTGACCACCCAGAACACCGAGTCTTCGTGCGTGAACGTATCGGCGGTCTTGGCGAGCTTGACCGTGGCGGTGACATTTTTCTGGTCCTCGCTCAGTTGCACGTCCGTCACCTGGCCGATCACCACGTTGCGGTATTTGACCGGGGTCTTGTTGGCCGTCAGGCCTTCGCCTGTCTTGAAGGTAATGGTGATGGTCGGGCCTTCCTGCAGCCAGTTATGCACCACCAGGGACACGCCCACCAACACCGCGATGATCGGCACGATCCACACCAGCGAGACCGTCCAGCGCCGGCTGGTGACATGCGCGCGGCCCGGTGCGGGTTGTCCGTCAGTGGCTTGCGACTTCATCCATGGTCTCCTCCAAGGGTTGGGTGTCCCAGATCAAGCGTGGGTCGAAACTCATGGCCGACAGCATGGTAAACAGCACCACAAGGCCAAAGAACAGGATTCCCGGTCGCGGTTCGATATCGCTCAACGCCTGGAATTTCACCAGGGCCGCCACCAACGCCACGACCAGCACGTCGAGCATCGACCAATAGCCGATGACTTCGACCAGGCGGTACAGCTTCGCGCGCTGGACCTGGGCCCAGGTGCTGCGCCGTTGCACGGTCACCAGCAGCAGCGTCAGCACGACGAACTTGATGCCGGGCACCGCGATGCTGGCGATGAAGATGATCAATGCGATGTCCCAGGCACCGCTGTGCCAGAACTCCAGGACGCCACTGATGATGGTGCTGTCCGCGCCTTCGCCGAGCATCTGGGTATTCATGACCGGCAGCAGGTTGGCCGGAATATAAAACACCAGGGCTGCCAGCATATAGGCCCAGGTGCGCGTCAGGGTATCGGGTTTGCGCCGGTGCAGGCGGGCATCGCAGCGCGGGCAGGTCTCCGGTTCGTCGGCCATGTCGCACGCCAGGCCGCAGCTATGGCACAGGCACAGGTTCAGATCATCGGCCCGGGGCGGGTTGCCCAGCGGTGCGCCGTTCACAGGCGGTCCCACAGGTCGCGGACATCGCGACCGGCGATGCGGATCATCAGCAGGCTCAAGGCGCCCAGGGCGAACAGGCCGATGCCCGGCAGCACGTCGAGCAGCCCGGCAAGCTTGATGACCGCGACCAGCGCCCCCAGCAGGCAGACCTCCAGCATGCTCCACGGTCGCAGCGTTTCCAGGCTGCGCATGCACAGGTTGAATGCCGGCGCCCGGCGGTTCGAATAGGCGTAGCCCAGCACCCAGAGCAAGAGCGCCAATTGGAAGGCGGGGGCGATGATGATCGCGACTGCGGCGACCAGGGCGATGAAGGTAATCGGCCCCTGGCTCAGGGCCACGACGGAATCCCAGAGTGTCGCGCTGTTGCTCAAGCCCTGGAGCCGGATGCTCATCACCGGATAGACATTGGCAAAGACCCATAGCACCGCCGCAGTGATGGTCAGGGCCAGGCGCTGCTCGATGGTCAGGCCGTCGTACCGCTGGATCACCGCATGGCATTGCACGCACAAGGCTCGTTGATGCGGGCCGAGCTCCACCGGCTCGTACACCGCATCGCAATGTTCGCAAATGATCAATCGGTCGGTGACGGCCATCGGAATGCTCGGGCAGGGACAACCCCTTCAATATAGAAGTGAGTCGAAAATGAGCAACCCGCCCGAGTCGATCATTCGCCGCGAATGTATTGCTCCAATTGTCTGATCAGGTCCGCCTGCTCGGCAATCGCTTCCTTGACCAGGTCGCCGATGGACAACAGGCCGACGAGCTTGCCGTCCTCCACGACGGGCAAATGGCGCAAATGTTTTTCGGTCATGATGCTCAGGCACGTCTCGACGTTCTGGTGAGGATCGATGGTAATGACCGGGGAGACCATGATGTCGCTGACTTTCGTGCCCACCGAGGAGCGCCCGTGCAGGACCATCTTTCGCGCATAGTCGCGCTCGCTGATGATGCCCAGCACTTCGTCGTTCTTCACCACCAGCAGCGCACCGACGTTTTTCTCGGCCATGCGCATCAGGGCCTGCAAAACCATGTCGTCCGGTGAAATGGTGTGCACTCGCTGGTTCTTCTCGTCTTTTATCCGGAGCAACTGCGCGACGGTTTTCATGGGGAGGCCTCGGGTGTCGTTTTCTTGCGGGTGATTAAAGAATCGTAGACCCAACGGCGAAGGGCAAGCGATAAAGCGGCAGTCAGTCGTCCAAAACCGTCATGGCGGGTGAAATTATTCTCGATGTGATGAGCGTGCGCTGTTGTGGCGAGGGGATTTATCCCCG
>NZ_JAOSHO010000376.1 GCF_025917275.1 Pseudomonas agronomica
GGTCACTCGAGCTTCAAGTGAAAGATCAAAAGATCGCAGCCTTCGGCAGCTCCTACCTCACAACACCAAATGCGGCAGCCACAGCGAAATGGCAGGCACGTAGGTCACCAACATCAGCACCACGAACAGCATGGCGTAGAACGGCAGCAGGGCCTTGACGGTGCTTTCGATGCTGACCTTGCCGATGGCGGAGCCGACGAACAACACCGCGCCCACAGGAGGCGTGATCAGGCCGATACCCAGGTTCACCAGCATGATCATGCCGAACTGCACCGGGTCCACGCCGATGCCGACGATGACCGGCATCAGGATCGGCGTGAGGATCAGGATCAGCGGCGCCATGTCCATCACGGTGCCCAGCAGCAGCAACATCACGTTGATGCACATCAGGATCACGTAGCGGTTGTCCGACAGGGTCAGGAACGCGGTGGTGATCTTCGCCGGGATTTCCATCAGCGTCATGATGTAGCCGAAGCTGGCGGCGAAGCCGATGAGGATCATCACGATGGAGATGGTGCGCACCGTCCGGTGCATCAGTTTCGGCAACTCGCTCCACTTGTAGTCGCGATAGATGCACATGGTCACGAAGAACGCCCACACCACGGCGATCGCGGCCGATTCGGTAGCGGTGAACACACCCGAGAGGATGCCGCCCAGGATGATGAACAGGGTCATCATGCCCCACATGGCTTCCTTGCAGATCTTCAATGCTTCTTTGAGCGGAATTACTTCGCCTTTAGGGTAGTTGCGCTTTTTCGCGAAGACCAGGCACAGCGCCATCAGGCAGAGGTTCATCATGACGCCGGGGACGATGCCGGCCATGAACAGCGAACCGATGGAGACGGTGCCACCCGCGGCGAGGGAGTACAGCACCGCGTTGTGGCTTGGCGGTGTCAGCAGCGCTTGCACCGAACCACTGACGGTGACGGCGGTGGCGTAATCACGCGGGTAACCGCGACGTGTCATTTCCGGAATCAGCACCGAACCGACCGAGGCAGTGTCGGCCACCGACGAACCAGAGATCGCGCCAAAGAAACTCGACGCCACGAGGTTGACCAGGGACAAGCCACCGCGCACGAAACCTACCAGCACGCTGGCGAAGGCTACCAGTCGGCGGGACATGCCGCCTTCGGCCATGATCGCGCCGGCCAGGACGAAGAACGGAATGGCCAGCAGAGAGAATTTGTTCACCCCGCCCGTCACCTGGATCATCATGGCCTGGAACGGGATATCGATCCACCACGCCCCGATCAGGGCGGCTGCGCCCAGCGCATAGGCGACCGGCATGCCGATCAGGATCAATACCAAAAAACTGCCCAGCAGAATCAGAGCGTCCATTAAGCGGCACCTTCATTTTCTTCAACCAGGTCGAACTGCACGACCCGACGCTGGCTTTGATCACCCAGCAAGAGTTTTTCCAGGACAAAAATAAGGGTCAGGAACCCACCGATCGGGATCGGCATGTAAGTGATGCCAACGCGCAGGGTCGGGATGGCGCTCATGAACTGGTTCCAGGTGGTCATGCACAGCTTCGCGCCCCAGACAGTCATGAAAATGCACACCGCCGCCATCAATAGCTGGGTGAACACCGAAGCCAGGGTCTGCAAGTGCGCGGGCATGCGGCTGGTGACCATGTCCACGGCCATGTGCGAGCCGGAGCGGTAGCTGGCGGCGGCGCCGATGAAGGTGAACACGATCATCAGCAAGATCGCGGTGGGCTCCGGCCAGCTTGAACCAGTGCCGAGGACGTAGCGGGCAAACACGCCCCAAGGGATCATCAGCGCAACGGCGAGGACAGACAGGCCGGCGACCCAGATGCAAGTCATGTAAATCGTGTCGTTGATACGCAGCAGCAAATTCTTCATCGGGTTCCACCGTAACTGGGCGCGCCTTCAACCGCAGGCGCGCCCAGCCGTTTCATGAGTACAGATTGAGAGGCCTTACTGGACAGCTTCGATGCGCTTGATCAGGTCGGCGTACGGCGCACCGTATTTGGCCCGGACTGGCGCGGTGGCGTCGTAGAAGGGTTTCTTGTCGACCGTGATGAACTCGACGCCGGCGGCCTTGAGTTTTTCTTCACTGGCGGCGGACTTCTTGTCCCACAGCACGCGCTCTTCAGCCTGGGCAGCCTTGGCCGCTTTTTTGACCATGTCCTGCTGCTCTGGGGTGAGCTTGTTCCAGGTGATTTTCGACATCACGATCGGCTCAGGCAGGATCAGGTGACCGGTCAGGCTGTAGAACTTGGCGTTCTGGTAATGGTTGTGTTCGAGCATGGTCGGCGGGTTGTTTTCCGCGCCGTCGATCACGCCGGTTTGCAAGGCGCTGAAGATCTCGCCGGTGTCCATGGCGATACCGTTGCCGCCCATGGCATTCATCATCTCGATGAACATCGGGTTGCCTTGGACGCGAATCTTCATGCCGTTGAGGTCGGCGGGTGTGCGCACCGGCTTCTTGGTGTAGAGGTTGCGGGTGCCGCCGTCCATCCACGCCAGGGCCACCAGGCCGAATTCGGAGTTGGTGATCCGGTCGAGGATCGCATCGCCGACTTCACCGTCGATCACGGCGCGCATGTGCGCCTGGTCGCGAAAGATGAAGGGCATGTTGAACACGTTCACGTCCGGCACCACAGGGCCGACGATGCCCAGGCTGACGCGGGACATCTGGATCGCGCCAGCTTGCATCTGCTCGATGACTTCTTTTTCAGAACCCAGTACACCGCCCGGGAAGTACTTGAACTTCAGTTCGCCCTTGCTCTCTGCTTCGAGAGCTTTACCCATGGATTCCTCTGCGACTACGGTTGGGTAGCCCTTGGGGTGGATGTCGGCGATCTTGATATCGAGGGCGTGAGCCGCCTGGGCCAGGAAGGCCAGGGGCAGGGCTGCGATCAGAAGCGTGCGTTTGAAATTCATGGTCAATCTCCAGTGTTGTTGTTTTTTTATTGGCTCATCCAGTAAAGCGGTGCAGCAGATCAGTTCGCGGAGTGTTTCCGTCCTCCGAAAGCAGGTTCAGCCAGGCCCTTGACGCCGGGGTTGAGCGCGAACACGCCACCGGCCAGGGATTGCGGATCGTTGTCGTCACCCGGACGAATCGAGGTCACGAAAAGGGTGTCCAGCTGGCTGCCGCCAAAGGCGCACATGGTCGGTTTTTTCACCGGCACTTCCAGGGAGCGGTCAAGACGCCCGTCCGGGGTGAAACGGTGAATCAGCCCAGCGTCGTTGGCGCAGATCCAATAGCAACCGTCGGCGTCCACCGCCGCGCCGTCCGGGCGACCGGCCAGGGGCATCATGTCGACGAAAAGCCGTCGGTTGGACGGGGTGCCGCTGTCGATGTCGTAGTCGAAGGCCCAGATCTGCTGGATCAACGGGTGCGAATCAGAGAGGTACATAGTCCTTCCGTCCGGGCTGAAGCCCAGGCCGTTGGGCACGATGAAACCGCTCAGTTGCGCCTCGACCGGGCTGCGTTGCCCGGCTTCAAAACGGTACATCCGGCCTTCGTCGGCGTTGGCGCCCATGTTCAGCACCATGCTGCCGGCCCAGAAGCGGCCCTGGCGGTCGCAACGGCCATCGTTAAGGCGCATGTCTGTGCGGCTGTGTTCGACGCTGGCGCACAGTTCGCTGTCCAGGCTGCCATCGTCGTGGGGGTGCAGGCGGAAGAAGCCACTTTCCATGCCCGCGACCCAGCCGCCGTCCTGGTGACGGGCGATGCAGGCGAGCATTTCGGGCGCTTCCCAGCCCTGGATTTTTCCGCTGCTGGCATTCCAGCGCTGCAGGCCGCCGCTGGGGATGTTTACCCAATACAGGGCGTTCTCTTCAGGGACCCACACAGGGCTTTCCCCGACGGCGTTGCGTGCGTCGACAATCAATTCGGCTAGCATGGTGATTCCTTGGTTCGTTTGTATCCCATGAACAACAGGCGAATCAGTCGTCGAACGGGCCCGCAGCTACAAAGGCACCGCCCTGGTAAACCATCGCCGGATCGTCGGCGGCCGGCATTGGCTGCGCCTCGACCTTGGCGCGGAAGATTTCCGATGTGTCCTTGGGCTTGTAGCCCAGGTGCGCGGCGTGGCTGTTATCCCACCAGACGTCGCGGTTGGCGGAGACGCCATAGACGATGGTGTGGCCGACTTTCGAGGTATAGAGCGAGCATTCGATCAGTTGGGTGAGGTCGTCGAAGCTCAGCCAGGTGCTCATCATCCGGCGGTTCTGCGGTTCCGGGAACGATGAGCCGATGCGGATGCTCACGGTTTCGATGCCGTAGCGATCGAAATAGAAATTGGCCACATCTTCGCCGTAGGATTTGGACAGGCCGTAGTAGCCATCCGGACGACGAAGGCAATGGGCGTCGAGGGTTTCGTCCTGTTTGTAGAAACCGATGACGTGGTTGGAACTGGCGAAAATCACGCGTTTGACGCCGTGCTTGCGCGCGGCTTCGTAGAGATGGAATACGCCGCTGATGTTGGGGCCGAGGATTTCTTCGAACGGACGTTCAACCGATACCCCGCCGAAATGCAGGATCGCGTCGACACCTTCCACCAGTTGATGCACGGCCTGCTTGTCAGCCAGGTCGCACGGCACCACTTCCTCGCTTTCATCAATGGCAGGCGCCATGTTAGCGATGTCCGACAGGCGAATGTGGCGGGCGTAAGGCTTGAGGCGTTCGCGCAAGACTTTGCCAAGGCCGCCGGCGGCGCCGGTCAATAGCAGGCGATTGAAGGGATGGCGAATCTGTGTGGTGGTCATGGCATTACCTGAGCAAACAGTGAGAGGTACAGTTGTTATAAGTTGTCGTACGACCGAGAGGGAATATCCTTATCCTTCCGCTACCTTGTCAACGTTTGATCGACGAACCGCTCTAGGTCGGCATCCTTGCCGGGGCTCGCCATGGCGCTGGCAGACGCACATGGCAAGGGTCCATGGGGCGTTACAGGAGCGAAATCGGATAGCTGATGAAGATGCGGTTCTCGTCGAATTCGTTGGTGCTGAAGTCGCGACGAATCGAAGCGTTACGCCATTTCACGTTAAGACTTTTCAA
>NZ_JAOSHO010000377.1 GCF_025917275.1 Pseudomonas agronomica
GGGGCCGCGCCTGGCTGGGTAACGGCAAATCGAAAAATCGATCACCCAACGCGCCACCAACCCGGGACGTTATACTCCCAGGCAAAATTTGAACTCAACCTACAAGGATTCGCCCATGAAAGCGTTCGGCAAAATCCTGGGTCTGGTACTTCTCGGGCTGTTGCTGATCATTGTGGCCCTGGGCTTTGCCCTGACCCACCTCTTCGATCCCAACGACTACAAGGAAGAAATTCGCCAGATAGCCCGCGACAAAGCCCACATCGAGCTGACGCTCAATGGGGATATTGGCTGGAGTCTGTTCCCATGGCTGGGCCTGGAACTGCACGAAGCCAGCGTCGCGACCCTGGCCAATCCGACGCAGCCTTTCGCCGACCTGCAGATGCTCGGCCTGTCGGTGCGGGTCATGCCGTTGCTGCGCCGCGAAGTGCAGATGAGCGATGTCCGGGTCGAAGGCCTGAACCTGCGCCTCAACCGTGACAAGAACGGCCATGGCAACTGGCAGGACATCGGCAAGGCGCCCGCATCCGCGCCGACCAAGGACGCGCCGACACCGGTCGAGCAGCCCGCCCCACCGGCCAACGCACCGGCAGAAAAACCCGCACAGCCAACGCGCCTGGACATCGACAGCCTGACCGTCAACAACGCCCGGGTCGAGTACACCGACGAACAGACGGGTAAACAGTTCACCGCCGAAAGTATCCAGCTGAGCACCGGCCCGGTCCATGACTCGACCAACATCCCGGTCACCCTCACGGCGTTCCTGTCGAGCAACCAGCCCGCCGTGCGCGTGCGCACCGAGATGACGGGTGAGCTGCGCTTCGAACGGGCCGTGCAGCGCTATCGTTTCGAAGACCTGAAATTGTCCGGCGAAGCCACGGGCGATCCGCTGCTGGGCAAGACAGTCAGTTTCGCGGCTCAAGGCCAATTGTCCCTGGACCGAGCGGCGAACGTCGCGGAATGGACCGGTATCAAGCTCTCCCTCAACCAGTTGCGCGCACTGGGCGAGCTGAAAGTCAACGACCTCGACAAGACGCCGCAACTGAACGGCGGCCTTTCGATCGCCCAGTTCGATCTCGCGAATTTTGTCGACAGTGTCGGTCAGAAACTCCCTGCCATGGCGCAAGGCAGCCTGACCAAGGTCGAGCTGGCGAGCCGCGTTGCAGCCACGCCGACCAGCGTCGAATTCAACGACATCAATCTCGAGCTGGATGACAGCAACTTCAGCGGCCGTATCGCCGTGGAGGACTTCGCCAAGCAGTCCCTTCGCGCGCAGCTCAAGGCCGACACCTTCGATGTCGATCGCTACTTGCCACCCAAGTCCGCCGAAGCCGACAGCGCCAAGGCAGCCCGCGAAGCGGAAGTCAGCAACACCGAGGCCAGTGCCATGGCCGGTGCGGGCAGCACCCCGCTACCCAGCGCCCCGACCCAAGGCGCCTGGAGCAATGACCGGCTGTTCCCGGTGGAGCGCCTGAGCAAACTGGATATCGATGCCGACCTGACCTTCGGCCAACTGACCCTCGACAAGCTGCCGATCCAGAACGCTGCCCTCAAGGCCTCTGGCCAAGGCGGCCTGCTGACCCTGGAGAATCTGCGGGGCGACCTGTACAGCGGCAACTTCGAGGCCAAGGGCACGTTGGACGTCCGCCAACCCACGCCACAACTGGGCCTGCAAACCAAGATCAACCGGGTGCCGGCTGAAAAGATCATCGAAAGCCAGGGCAAGAATCCACCTGTCAAGGGATTGGTCACGCTCAACAGCGCAATAACCGCCAGTGGCAACAGCCAGAAGGCCCTGATCGACAGTCTCAACGGCAACGCCGGATTCGTCATCAACGACGGCGTGCTGCTCAACGCCAACCTTGAGCAGCAATTGTGCAAAGGCATCGCCACGCTGAACCGCAAGTCGCTCAGCGGCGAACCGCGAGGCAAGGACACGCCGTTCCAGCAGCTCAACGGTAACCTCACGTTCAACAACGGCGTTGCCAGCAACCCGGACCTGAAAGTGCGCATCCCCGGCATGACCGTCAACGGCAATGGCGACATCGACCTGCGCGTGCTGGGCATGGACTACCGCGTCGGAGTCATCGTCGAAGGCGACAAGAGCGACATGCCCGACCCGGCCTGCCAGGTCAACGAACGCTACGTCGATATTGAGTGGCCGTTGCGCTGCCGTGGCCCACTGGAGCTGGGGGCGAAGGCGTGCCGCCTGGACAACGACGGGCTGGGCAAGGTCGCGGCGAAACTGGCCGGCGACCGTCTCGGCGACAAGATCGATGAGAAGCTGGGCGACAAGGTCAGTCCCGAGCTGAAAGACGCGCTCAAGGGGCTGTTCAAGCGATGACATCCGAGCAGTTTTCCACCGCCGTACTGGATTGGTTCGACCGTCACGGACGCCATGACCTGCCTTGGCAACAAGGCATCACCCCCTATCGGGTATGGGTCTCGGAGATCATGTTGCAGCAGACCCAGGTCAGCACCGTGCTCGGTTATTTCGATCGTTTCATGGCCGCGCTGCCCACCGTCCAGGCCCTCGCCGCCGCGCCGGAGGATGAAGTGCTGCACCTGTGGACTGGGCTCGGTTACTACACGCGCGCGCGCAACCTGCAGAAAACCGCGAAAATCGTTGTCGAGCAATACGGTGGCGAATTCCCCCGGGACGTGGAAAAACTCACCGAACTGCCGGGAATCGGCCTGTCCACCGCAGGCGCTATCGCCAGCATCAGCATGGGCCTGCGGGCGCCGATCCTCGATGGCAACGTCAAGCGGGTGCTGGCGCGCTTCACCGCCCAGGAAGGCTACCCGGGCGAACCCAAGGTGGCGAAACAGCTATGGGCGACTGCCGAGCGCTTCACGCCGCAAGATCGCGTCAACGCCTACACCCAGGCGATGATGGACCTGGGCGCCACACTCTGCACCCGCAGCAAGCCCAGTTGCCTGCTCTGCCCGCTGAAACAGGGCTGTGAAGCACACATGCTGGGCCTGGAAACCCGTTATCCGATTCCCAAGCCGCGCAAGGAAGTGCCGAAGAAGCGCACCTTGATGCCCATGCTGGCTAACCGCGAGGGCGCCATCTTGCTTTATCGCCGTCCTTCTACCGGTTTGTGGGGCGGATTGTGGAGCCTGCCGGAACTCGACGACCTCGACGATCTGCAACACTTGGCCCTGCAACACTCGCTGGAGCTGGGCCAGCAACAGGCAATGCCGAGCCTGATACACACTTTCAGCCATTTCCAGCTGGCCATCGAACCCTGGCTGGTCCGGGTCCGGGAAACCGGCCACCACGTGGCCGAGGCTGACTGGCTCTGGTATAACCTCGCCACCCCGCCGCGCCTGGGCCTCGCCGCCCCGGTCAAGACGTTGCTTGAACGCGCGGCCGCCGTATTGAACGCAGGAGAGTTGCAATGACCCGCACCATCATGTGCCGCAAGTACAAAGAACAACTGGAAGGCCTGGAGCGCGCACCATTCCCCGGCGCCAAGGGCCAGGACATCTACGACAACGTTTCGGCCAAGGCCTGGGGCGACTGGCAGAAACACCAGACACTACTGATCAACGAAAAACGCCTGAACATGATGAACGCCGAAGACCGCAAGTACCTTCAAGGCGAGATGGAAAAGTTCTTTTCCGGCGAAGAATACGCCAAGGCGGAAGGCTACGTGCCGCCGTCCGAATAAGCCGTCCAGCGCGGGGGCGAATCGTAAGCGACGGTAATAATTAAATATTTTTTGATAACTCGCTTGACGCCCCCCTGAAAAACCCGTTTAATGCGCCCCGTTGCCCAGATAGCTCAGTCGGTAGAGCAGGGGATTGAAAATCCCCGTGTCGGCGGTTCGATTCCGTCTCTGGGCACCAAATACCGAAAACCCCGATCAAGAAATTGATCGGGGTTTTTTATTGCCTGTGATTTTCTTTCCTGTGGCCGGGCGACTCCGCTACATTCGTCCGCTCCCCTCCAGCAAGCGAGTCGACATGGATATCACCGGCATCCCCTTCGGCACCACCGATTGGTCAACCATCGAGCCCACCGAACATAAAGGCATCACCGGGACCGCCTATTGGCGCACGCAGCAATTCGGGAACATCCGGGTGCGGATGGTGGAGTACACGGCGGGTTACCTGGCCGATCACTGGTGCACCAAGGGCCACATCCTGTTTTGCCTCAAGGGTGAGTTGAACACCGAGCTCGAAGATGGCCGGCAATTTCTGCTCAAGCCAGGCATGAGCTACCAAGTGGCCGACCAGGCCGAGCCCCATCGCTCCTCGACTTCATCTGGAGCCACGCTCTTCATAGTCGATTGAGGTTCGAAGCGTTCGCCATGAAGCTGTAGGATAAGCAGCCTTATTCATCAGGAATCCGACCATGTCATCGGCGAACAAGCAGCAGAAACGCAACCAGCGCGCCAAGGCGAAAGCCAAGAAGAACCGCATTCAGCGAGCTGCTGCGCCGAACGATTTCCTGGACCCGAACGACGAACGCATCGATCTGGAAACCGTGGACCTGTCGGATTTATTCCAGATCATGAGCGCCGCCGAAAAGGTCAGCCAGCAGGCCATGTGCGAAGCATTCCTGGCGCACCCACTGCTGGCCCTCGTGCTGGAACAGGAAGGTGAGGAAGAAGCGACCGACTTCATCATTACCGCATTGATCGAATACCGTCGCCTGACCACCGGAGTCGACGAGCAGGCCGCACTGGACTGGGTGGAAAGCAAGCAATTCCAAGCCGATTACGTGGCTGCGTCCCAGGCGATTGCGCTAGGCCAGGACTGATCATCACGCCGCCAGCGCTTTCGCAATGAGAGCGTTGGCGGTGGATGACAATCTCCAAGAATCATTTCCCACACGCCGGGTTAACCGATCTCAGGTCGCGTCAAAACCGTCCTGCACGAATCCGCGTCTTTTCCACCCGAGCAATCAGCCGCGTCTGGCATCATCGAAACTTGCTTTGAAGCATCCTTCTGGTCCGCCCCCCTCTCATGGCTGGACACTTCGATGACCTCGTCACTGCCCCAGGAAGACCCACAGCTCGC
>NZ_JAOSHO010000378.1 GCF_025917275.1 Pseudomonas agronomica
TTCTGCGTTGACAGGCTATAGCGACTCCAAACACCCCGCCAAATCATTCCCCAACTTCTCCAACAACTGCTCATACCCCTGCGCTGTCGCCGGGGTGTAGCCACCCAGCGCGTCCAGCTCCGCCAGCTTCACCGGCAACCCGGCCACCAGGGTTTCGGCCAGGCGCGGGCGCAACGGCGGTTCGCTGAAGACGCAGGTCTTGCCCACCGCCTGCAAACGTGTGCGCATCGCTGCCACGTGCTGGGCGCCGGGCTGGACTTCGGCGGCCACGGCGAACACCCCGGCGTGCTTGAGTCCATAGTTGTCTTCGAAATAATCGAATGCTTCATGGAAGACGAAATACGGCTTGCCCGCGATCCCGGCCAAGCGCGTCTTGAGGCGCGCGTCCAACGCATCGAGGCGCTGGTTGAAACCCTTGAGGTTGCTTTGATAACGGGCAGCGTTGGCCGGATCCGCTGCGCTCAGGTCAGCCGCCATCCTGGCGGCGATTACCCGCGCGTTGTGCGGCGACAACCACAGGTGGGCATCCACGGTGCCGGGGCGATGGTCATGGTCGTGCTCATCGCCGTCATCGTCATGATCTTCATGGGACGCGCTGTCCTCTGCGAAATGACGCAACGTGAGCCCCGGCAGCTCCTGCACCGCGACCGACGGCAACGTACGACCGTTCAACACACGCGGTAGGAAACCCTCCATGTCCGGCCCGATCCAGTACAGCAGGTCCACCGACTGTACCTTGCGCACATCGGAGGGCCGCAATGCGTAGTGATGGGGCGAAGCACCCGGCGGTAGCAGCACTTCCGGAACGGCCACGCCGTCCTGCACGGCGGCGGCAATCAATTGCAACGGCTTGATGCTGGTGAGCACCTTGACGTCGGCCTGGGCCGAGCCAATCAGTACAAAACTTGCGACAAAAGCGACAAAGAGCGAAAAAAATCGGGACACGATGACCACTCGAAGAGGCGAGAACGGGTAACATAATAACGTCTCTCACTTAACTCGTCGCTGCCCATGCCTATCACACCCCTTGCCAGTCGTCCCCATGATCACTCCCATTGCGTGCACAGCGCGCTGTCCGAGGCCGACGCCATTTGCGCGCGCCAAGGGTTGCGCCTGACGGCCCTGCGTCGGCGGGTGCTGGAATTGGTCTGGCAAAGCCACAAGCCACTGGGCGCCTATGACATTCTCGCGGTGCTCAGCGAGCAGGACGGCCGTCGGGCCGCGCCGCCAACCGTTTACCGCGCGCTGGACTTCCTGTTGGAAAACGGCTTGGTGCATCGTATTTCGTCGCTGAACGCCTTCGTCGGCTGCAATCATCCGGAGCATGCCCACCAAGGTCAGTTCCTGATTTGCCGCGAATGCCACGCAGCCATCGAGCTGGAACAGAAATCCATCAGCGATGCCATCATCGCCAGCGCCCAGGACGTCGGCTTCGTGGTCGACACCCAGACCGTCGAAGTAGTCGGCCTCTGCTCCGGCTGCCAGGGGGCCTGATGAGCAATGCGTTGATCCGCCTCGAACAGGTGGCCGTGACGTTCGCCGGGCAGAACGTGCTGGATAACATCCATCTAAGCGTCGAACCGGGGCAGATCGTGACGTTGATCGGCCCCAACGGCGCCGGCAAGACCACCCTGGTACGCGCCGTGCTGGGCCTGCTCAAGCCGGACAGCGGCAGCGTCTGGCGCAAACCCAAATTACGCATCGGTTACATGCCGCAGAAACTCCACGTCGATCCAACGTTGCCGTTGTCGGTGCTGCGCTTTCTGCGCCTGGTGCCGGGCGTCGATCGCGAACGTGCCTTGGCAGCGTTGAAGGAAGTCGGTGCCGAACAGGTGATCGACAGTCCGGTGCAAAGTGTTTCCGGCGGCGAGATGCAGCGGGTATTGCTGGCCCGCGCCCTGTTGCGCGAGCCCGAGCTGCTGGTGCTAGACGAGCCGGTGCAAGGGGTCGATGTAGCGGGGCAGGCCGAGCTGTACAGCTTGATTACCCGTTTGCGCGACCGCCATGGCTGTGGCGTGTTGATGGTCTCCCACGACCTTCACTTGGTCATGAGCACCACCGACCAGGTGGTCTGCCTCAACCGCCACGTCTGCTGTTCCGGGCATCCCGAGCAGGTCAGCGGCGATCCGGCCTTCGTCGAGCTGTTCGGAAAGAACGCACAAAGCCTGGCGATTTATCACCACCACCATGACCATGCCCACGACCTGCACGGTTCGGTGGTCAACGCTCCTTCTGCTTCCAAACATGTTCATGGAGACGGCTGCAAGCATGGCTGACTTTCTGTTGTACGCCCTGCTTGCAGGCTTGGCGCTCGCGCTGGTGGCCGGTCCACTGGGCTCGTTCGTGGTCTGGCGGCGCATGGCCTATTTCGGCGACACCTTGTCCCACGCGGCGCTGCTTGGCGTGGCCATGGGGTTTCTGCTGGACGTCAGCCCGGCCATCGCGGTGACCGTTGGCTGCCTATTGCTGGCCGTGGTGCTGGTGACCTTGCAACAACGCCAGCCGCTGGCATCCGACACGCTGCTGGGCATCCTGGCGCCGAGCACCTTGTCCCTCGGGCTGGTGGTGCTGAGCTTCATGCGGGACGTGCGGATCGACCTGATGGCCTATCTGTTTGGCGACCTGCTGGCGATCAGTCCGACGGATCTTGCCTGGATCCTCGGCGGCAGCGCGGCGGTGCTGCTGTTGCTGGTGGCGCTGTGGCGTCCGTTGCTGGCAGTCACCGTCCATGAAGAGCTGGCGCGGGTCGAGGGTTTGCCCGTAGCGGGCCTGCGCTTGGCACTGATGCTGCTGATCGCGGTGGTCATCGCCGTGGCGATGAAAATCGTCGGTGTCTTGCTGATTACTTCACTGCTGATCATTCCGGCGGCTGCGGCACAGCGTCACGCCCGCTCGCCCGAACAGATGGCCTTGGGCGCAAGCCTGCTGGGCATGCTCGCGGTGTGTGGCGGGCTGGCATTGTCCTGGTTCAAGGACACCCCGGCCGGCCCATCGATCGTGGTCAGCGCCGCTGCGTTGTTTCTGCTGAGTTTTGTCCTGCCCCGTCGAGGGGTGTAGACTTGCTCGCTTTTTGCGCAAATAGAGAGTCGCAGGAATGAAGCCGTTCGCCTCCCGTTATCTGCTCCTTGTCGCGTTTTCCCTGCTGCTGGGGGCCTGCCAGAGCGCGCCGCCAGTCGTCGAGGCCCCTGATACAAGGGCTCCGGCCATCGCCCAGCTCGAACAGAGCCTGGCCAGCAATGAGCTGGCCACCGCTGAAGACCAATTGGCCGCCTTGCAAGGCCAGGCGCCTGAAGATCGCTCACTGGAGCCCTATCAGCGACAACTGGCCGAGGCGTACTTGCGCCGCAGCCAGATCGACCTGCAAAAAGGCGATGTAAACGCCGCCGCCACGGCCTTGAGCCGTGCCCGGGCGTTGATGCCGAAGGCGCCAGCACTCACCGGCGAGGTCAACAGCGCCATTGCCGAGGCCCGCAAGGCCGAACTGGATAAAGCCGAAGCCGACCTCAAGGCTGCCGAAGCCAAACCCGTCGCCAAGGTGATCGACCCGAGCGCACCAAGCACCACCGTTGCGCTTAACCTCGCTGATATACAGCAAATGCGTCGGCAACTGGATGCCATCGCCGCCGACGTGGTGAATTATCAGTGTGACGTCAGCATCCAGGCACCGCGTACCGATGATTATCCGTGGTTGGCGACGTTGCTGACAAAGCGGGTCAAGAAGCTTGATCCGGGGTTTGACCTGAAACTGCAAAAGCAGATTTTGCGCAATGTGCCGGCGCAGGTTGTGCTGACGCCGCGCAAGCCCTGAAAGCTTCGCGAGCAGGGCTCGCTCCCACAGTGGTTTGTGTCGATCACGAAACCCCATGTGGGAGCGAGCTTGCTCGCGATAGCGCCCTACCAGACAACAAATCTCTTTAGGCCGGAACCGCCTTCGCCTTGGCCTCCCGCGCCCAAACCCGATGCTGAGCTATCGCCGCAAAAAACCGCGAAAAACCGCTCGCATCCGCATCTTCGATCAACCCCGCATCCACCTCCAGCTTCAACTCCACCAACAACTGCCGGGCCTCACCATGAAGCCCAATGGCTTTCAGATGCTTGTAGGCCTCCAGCACGTAATGCAACGCCACGCCGTCGCGACTCAAGGCCTTGATCGACTCCGCACCGCCCGGCACGAACACCGCGTCAAAGGCAATCGATGGCAGGCCTTCCATGGACGCATCCACCGCCAGCGTCTGCCCATCCGCCGTGGTGACCGGCGCCGAGGTCGGCCCCAGGACTTTGGCGTGGGCGCCTTCGGCCTCCAGGGCTTGCTTGAGTGCATCGATGATCGACCCATCAACACCGTTGGCCACCAATACCGCCACTTTGCGCGTCTTGATGTCGCCAGACAGCAGGTTCGCCTGGCTCAAGGCCGGGGATTGCTCCAGCGACGGCGTCGGAACATCAACCGTACCGGCACTCGGCGCCGGCAAGCCGAGGTTCTTGGCAACTCGCCCGGCCAGTTCCAAGTCGATGTTGGCAAGGATCTCGTTCACCTGCCGCGCCCGGATGAATTCACGCTCCACTTTTCCCAGTTCAAAGCTGTACGCCGCGATGATGTGCTCTTTTTCGTGAGGGCTCATGCTCTTGTAGAACAGCCGCGCCTGGGAGAAATGATCGCCAAACGAATCGCTGCGCTGGCGGATCTTGTGAGCGTCGATACGCTCCGGGTAGCTTTCAAAACCGCCATCCTGCGGACCGGGTGGAGTCTCCTTCGGCCAACCGCCATCGATGGAGTTCGGTTCGTAGGAGGCGCGCCCCTTGTCGATGGTGGTGCGGTGCATGGCGTCACGCTGGCCGTTGTGCACGGGCGTAATCGCACGATTGATCGGCAGCTCATGAAAATTCGGCCCACCGAGTCGGCTGATCTGCGTATCGGTGTAGGAAAACAGCCGGCCTTGCAGCAACGGGTCATTGGTGAAATCGATACCCGGCACGATATGCCCGGGGCAGAACGCAACCTGCTCGAC
>NZ_JAOSHO010000379.1 GCF_025917275.1 Pseudomonas agronomica
CCTCGCCACAAGTTCTACTTGAAGCATTCAGCCCTTGAACACTTCATCCAACAAGTTATGCATCGACCGGAACGCCCGATTGGCGACCTTGGCGTTGTACATCATCTTGCCAGGCACATTGGCCTGCGGATCGGTGAACGAGTGCACCGCGCCACCGTAGCTCAGCAATTGCCAATCCACCCCAGCCGCGTTCATCTCATCTTCAAAGGCCGGTAGCTGCTCTTTCGGCACCAACGGGTCGGAGGCGCCGTGCATGACCAACACCGCGCCCTTAATGTTCTGCGCATCGGCCGGGTTGGGCGTGTCCAGGGTGCCGTGGAACGAGATGGCGGCCTTCAGCGGCGCGCCGGTGCGAGCCAGTTCCAGGGAACAGCATCCGCCGAAGCAGAAGCCGAACGTGGCCAGTTTCGAAACATCGACCTGCGCGTCACCCTGGCTTTGCAATTGCTCGAATGCGGCCTGCATGCGCTTGCGCAGCGAGGCCCGGTCATTCTTGAGCGGCATCATCGCCGCCCCGGCTTCGTCGGCATTGGTCGGGCGCACCGTTTGCCCGTACAGATCGGCGATCAACACCACGTAACCATTCGCTGCGACTGACTTGGCGATTTCCTCGGCTCCCGCCCCCACGCCCATCCAATTCGGTGCCATCAGCAACCCCGGGCGCGGACCCTGCTGGTTGGTATCGAAGGCCAGGCGGCTTTCATAGGTTTGGCCATCGAGCTGATACACCACCGAACGAACCGTAATCTGACTCATGATTGACTCCCTTGGCGGAACATCGGAAATGAAAAAACCCGCCGAAGCGGGTTTTTCCTTCAACGTGATTAAGCTGACAGTTCAACCAGCAGCTTGTTCAGGCGACGCACATACGCCGCCGGGTCTTTCAGGCTGTCGCCGGCCGCCAGGGCCGCCTGGTCGAACAGGATGTGCGACAGATCGCCAAAACGCTCTTCGCTCTGCTCGTTGTCGAGCTTCTCCACCAGCGGGTGAGCCGGGTTGAATTCGAAGATCGGCTTGGAGTCCGGGACTTTCTGGCCGCTGGCTTCGAGGATCTGGCGCATCTGCAGACCCAGATCCTGCTCACCGATGGCCAGGATCGCCGGGGAATCGGTCAGGCGGTGGGAAACTCGCACTTCGCTGACGGCATCGCCCAACGCAGTCTTGATCCGCTCCACCAGGCCTTCCTTGCTCTTGGCCACTTCCTCGGCGGCTTTCTTGTCTTCTTCCGAATCCAGGTTGCCAAGGTCCAGGTCGCCACGAGCCACGTCGACGAAGCTCTTGCCGTCGAATTCGTTGAGGTAGCTCATCAGCCACTCGTCGATGCGATCGGTGAGCAACAGCACTTCGATGCCCTTCTTGCGGAAGACTTCCAGGTGCGGGCTGTTCTTGACCTGTGCATAAGTCTCGCCGGTCAGGTAGTAGATCTTGTCCTGGCCTTCCTTGGCGCGGGCCAGGTAATCAGCCAAGCCAACGATCTGCTCGCCGTCGTCGCCCTGGGTCGAAGCAAAGCGCAGCAGGCCGGCGATCTTCTCTTTGTTGGCGAAGTCTTCGGCCGGACCTTCTTTCATCACCTGGCCGAAGTTTTTCCAGAAGCCCTTGTATTGCTCAGGCTCGTTCTTCGCCAGTTTCTCCAGCATGTCCAGGACGCGCTTGGTGAGTGCCGACTTCATGGAATCGATGATCGGATCTTTCTGCAGGATTTCCCGCGAAACGTTCAGCGACAAGTCGTTGGAGTCGACCACACCCTTGATGAAGCGCAGGTACAGTGGCAGGAACGATTCGGCCTGGTCCATCACGAACACGCGCTGCACGTACAGCTTCAGGCCGCGTGGCGCTTCGCGCTGGTACAGATCGAACGGTGCACGGGCCGGCACGTACAGCAGCGAGCTGTATTCCAACTTGCCTTCGACCTTGTTATGGCTCCAGCTCAGCGGATTCTCGTAGTCATGGCCGATGTGCTTGTAGAACTCCTGGTATTCCTCGTCCTTGATCTCGGTGCGAGGACGGGTCCAGAGAGCACTGGCGCGGTTGACGGTTTCCCACTCCACTTCAGGCTTTTCTTCGCCTTCGGCAGCGCTGACTTCCTTCGGCAGCTCGATTGGCAGCGCGATATGGTCGGAGTACTTCTTGATGATGTTGCGTAGGCGCCAGCCATCGGCGAACTCTTCTTCGCCAGACTTGAGGTGCAGGACGATGCGGGTACCGCGATCAGCCTTGTCGAGGGTCGCGACTTCAAACTCGCCCTCGCCCTTGGACGACCAGTGCACGCCTTCGCTCGCAGCGAGGCCGGCACGACGGCTGAACACTTCGACGTGGTCAGCGACGATGAACGCGGAATAGAAACCGACGCCGAACTGGCCGATCAGGTGGGAATCCTTCTTCTGGTCGCCGGACAGGTTCTTCATGAAATCAGCGGTGCCGGACTTGGCGATGGTACCCAGGTGCGTGATCACCTCGTCGCGGCTCATGCCGATACCGTTGTCTTCGAGGGTGACGGTCTTGGCGTCCTTGTCGAAGCTCACACGGATTTTCAGCTCGGCGCCGCCTTCCAGCAGTTCTGGCTTGGACAGCGCTTCGAAACGTAATTTGTCGACAGCGTCGGAGGCGTTCGAAATCAGCTCGCGGAGGAAAATTTCCTTATTCGAATACAGCGAGTGAATCATCAGGTGCAGCAGTTGCTTCACCTCGGTCTGGAAGCCCAGGGTTTCCTTTTGAGTTTCCACGCTCATGGTCATCAAACTCCAAGTGGATGGTAGTGTCCGCCTCGCAGAGATTGGCGGCGGGATGTCCACAAGGTGGGGGCAACGGTGATGATTTCAAGGGCTGGGCGGCTTGGAGGGCGCCGGGATCTTGAAATGGGCCCGGGCGGTGGCGATGGGTTCGGCTTCAGACACTTGCCAGGCGGTGATCGCAACGTTGGCCACCCGTCGCCCTTGGCGCCAGACCTGGCATTTGGCGTAGGTGTCGCGAAACTGCCCGGCCCGCAGGTAGTCCAGGGAAAAATCGATGATCTTTGGCAGTCCGGTCACACGGGTGGCGATCAATAGATGAACGGCTGCGCAGAGCTCCATGAAACCGGCAATCACGCCGCCATGAATGGCGGGCAATAAAGGGTTACCAATGTTGTCCTTGTTCGCCGGCAGACAAAACAGCCACTCATCACCCTGGCGCGTGCATTCGACGCCGATGAGTTGCGCATAGGGAATCAAGGACAGCAGCCGCCCGACGTCGCCCTGCTCACACGCTTGGCGCAGTTGCGCCTCAGTGATGTCGGTCATGGTTTTTGCGCCGCAGCCGCCAGGCCGCCCTTTTTCATTCCGCGGGCGCTGTCACCCAGGCGCATGAAGGTGCCGACCACATGGGCAATGGGGTGCTCCGGATCGTCCTGGTAGGCAAACCCACGGCTGAAGATCACGTCCGGCGTGATCCGATAGCACTGGGCAAAGCCATAGATAGCTTTGTCGGGCATGGCGGCGTGCATATAGTCGATGCGCAAATCCAGGGTCGGACAGACTTCAAACTGCGGTAACACGCACAAGGTCGACATGCCGCAGGCAGTATCCATCAAGGTGGTCAACGCCCCGCCATGGACAATACCGGTCAGGGGATTGCCGACGACAGAGGGACTGTAGGGCAACATCACGGTTAAACCGTCGCGACTGGCGCTGTGCAATTTCAAGCCCAACACCTGACAGTGCCTGAGCGCAGATAAAAAACGTGTCGCGCGTTCAAAAACGGGATCTTCAGCCATCTGTTCGATACTCCTTCAAGGCACTCGATAAAGTTCCATCTGTGGCCAACTTATATATCTATGGCTTGGGAGGAACTTAACCCCGGGGGCACGGTTCAAACGGCCAGTAGTTATATCCATAAGGAGAAACACCCCATGCGTAAGACTTTAGCTATTGCCTTGATGTTGGCCGCCTCCCTCGGTCTCGCTGCCTGCGATAAAAAATCCGAGGACAAAGCTCAAGATGCCAACCAACACGCTGAACAAGCTCAGCAAGACATGAACAAAGCACAGGATAAAGTGAACGACGCGGCGAAAGAAAACGCTGAAGCTGCCAAAGCTCAGTCTGAATCGAACAGCGCCGCCCAGCAGGAACAAGCACCTGCCACCGCGCCTAAAACCAACTGATACGGTTTTGGCAGCAAAAGAAAACCCGCCTGGTGCGGGTTTTCTTGTATCTGGCATCGAGGAAAGTTGCTGCGCCGTCAGGCCGCTTCCTTGCTCGCCTCGGGCGCTGGCGCTTCGGTAGGCGTATAGACCATCACATCCAGTACATCCGAATGAAACTCGCGCTGATACAACACGAAGACCACGCCGGCACTCATCAACATGAATAACCAGGGGCTGACGAACCAGGCCAACATGGTCATGCCGAAATAATACGAACGCAGGCCGAAGTTGAATTGGTTGGCCGCCATTGAAATAACCCGCGCGGCTCTTGAAGCAAAAGCCTTGCGCTCCTGCTCGGACACATGCCGCTCGCCGATCATCGGTGCCGACCCCACCAGGACCGCGGCGAAGTTGTATTGGCGCATGCACCAACTGAACGTGAAGAACGCATAGACGAACACCAGCGCCAGGCAAAGAAGCTTCAGTTCCGCCATGCCTTGGGAGGCCTGCTGCACCAGTGGCAGGTCCGCCAGCAGCGACACGGCCCGATCGGACGCCCCGAGTACCGTCAGGATGCCCGCCAGGATAATCAGCGTACTGGAGGCAAAAAACGACGCGTTGCGCTCCAGGTTACCGATCACGCTGGCATCGGCGATACGGTTCTCGCGCAGCAGCATGCGGCGCATCCAGTCTTCGCGGTACAGATGCATGACACTGGCCAGGCAGGCCGTGTCGCGTGCCTTCCAGGATGCGTAACGGGTGTAGCCGGCCCAGCAGATGATGAACCAGATCGCGGCGAGGAGATGGATCAGGTTGGCTTGGATGAATGACATTCGATTTCCTGTGTGTCTAAAAACATGACGTCTAAAGCCAGACTGCCTTGCGGA
>NZ_JAOSHO010000038.1 GCF_025917275.1 Pseudomonas agronomica
TCACGCCGACCTGCACCGTCGAATACGCCGGATCGAAGCGCGCGTCGTGTCGCGAAGGCTCGGCCAGCTCCGCGCCGATCTCACCCAGATGGCCGATCAGCCGCGCGGCTTGCTCAATGGCGTTGACCCCGTAAGGCGCGTAGGCCGAATGACAAGGCGCGCCCTTGACATGGCAACGCATCGCCAACTTGCCCTTGTGGCCCAGCACCGGTTGCAGTTCGGTGGGTTCGCCGATCAGGCACAAGGTCGGTTGCGCAATCCGTTGCTGCAGGACTTCCAACAGACCGCGCACGCCCAGGCAACCGACTTCTTCGTCATAAGAGAACGCCAGGTGTACAGGGCGCGTTAACGGGCTGGACAGGAATGTCGGCACCGCCGCGAGCACTGAAGCCAGGTAGCCTTTCATGTCCGCCGTACCGCGTCCGAACAACTTGCCGTCCCGCTCGCTCAAGCGGAACGGTTCGACCGTCCAGGCCTGCCCATCCACCGGCACCACATCGGTGTGCCCGGACAACACCACGCCGCCCGGCACCGACGGGCCGATGCTCGCCAGCAGGTTCGCCTTGGTGCGCTCGGCGTTGTAGATCAGCTCGCTGCTCACCCCCAGGCCGTGCAGGTAATCGCGAACGAACTCGATAAGGGCCAGGTTCGAATCGCGGCTGACCGTGGCAAAGCCCACCAGTTCGGCGAGCAGTGCTCGGCTGCGCAGCTCACTCATCGCCTGGCACCCCGTAGCTGGGCGCCTGGGTCGGATCGAGGGCGCGCGTGAGGTAATCTTGCAACTGCGGCTGATAGGCGAGCCAGAGTTTTTCCAGTTCGCCGATGGGGTTTTCTTCCGCCCAATCGACCCGCAGATCGACGATTGGCCAGGTCAGGTCGTCCACCACCGACAGCGCCGCCGAATGCACCGCCCCGGCTTCGCCACCGGCGGCCTGGCCCGCTTGCAATGCGCCCAACAGCCGGGACGCAAGACTGCCCTCGCCCTGCTCGAATGCCGCGACCATGGCGGCGATGACGCCATCGCCCGCCAACAGGTTGCCGGCCGCCACACACTGCCCACCGACCACGGCGCCATGGACACCCAAGGCGTGGCGACCACTGAAAACCGCCGTACGCCCCTGGGCATCCACCACGGCGACCTGGCGATACTCGCTGTAGCCGTTGCGCGCCAGGGCACGGTCCAGCGCCTCCTGCGCAACCGATCCGGCAGCCAGTTCGTCGAGAATCTGCGGCCCCAGCGCAGGCAATGTGATGTTCTGGCTCGACACCGCGCCTACCCCGGCCCGCAGCCAGGGGCAACGGGCGCCGACGGCGATGCTCGACGAGCTGATGGCGATGCCCAGCTGGCCGGTTTCGGCACAGCGTCCGACGATGGAAAACGTCATGTCGTGCTCCTTATTCTGGAATGACCGCGATCACGTCGATTTCCATCAGCCACTGCGGCTGGCCGAGGGCGCTGACCACCAGCCCGGTGGAAATCGGGAAGACGCCCTTGAGCCATTTGCCGACCTCCTGGTACACCGGCTCGCGGTAGCGCGGGTCGATCAGGTAGGTGGTGGTCTTGACGATGTGGCTCAGGTCGCTGCCGGCTTCTTCCAGCAATTGCTTGACGTTGCGCATGGCCTGCTCGGCCTGGGCACGCGGGTCGCCGAGGCCGACCAGCCGGCCGTCGAAATCGGTGCCGACCTGTCCACGGACGTACACGGTATTGCCCGCGCGCACGGCCTGGCACAGGTCGTTGTCCAGGGTCTGGTTCGGGTAGGTGTCCTTGGTGTTGAACATGCGGATGCGAGTATGAGTAGGCATCAACGAACTCCCGTCAGGCTGGTTTTCAAAGGTTGCGAATCGCGCTGGGATGCATCGCGGTAGTCAAAGTACGTGCGTTGTTTGACGATGTGGTCGGTGATGTGCCGGGCGTCGTGCCACACGCCCCAGATGAACGCCGAGCCGCGCCGCGACTGCCATGGCAGGCCGACGAAATAGAGACCGGGCTCGCTGCTGACGCCACGCTGATGGCGAGGCTTGCCGTCGGCTTTCAGCACATCGACGTTCAGCCAGCTGTAGTCCACCGAATAACCGGTGGCCCAGATGATCGTGCGTACGCCCGCCTCGGCCAGGTCCAGCTCCTGGATCGGATGGGTCATGCATTCAGGGTCGGGCAACAACCGGCGCGCCTCCGGTTCGGGCGGCAGGTCCAGGCCATTGCGCTCGATATAGGCATCGGCGGCGTCGAGCAAGGCCAGGTAGTTTTCATCGCCACGGGCGATGTTCTCGGCAAGGTTGGACTCGAAACTCACCACGCTGCCGTCGAACGCCCGGGTCAGGCCCACCAGGGTGATGCCTTCGTGGGCCAGCCGACGAAAGTCCACGGTATGGCCGCCCCGCGCCCCGCTCACGGCGATGGTCACGTGCTCCTTGCCCGGCTTGACCGCTTCGGCATCCCACTCGCCCAACACCCCCAGCCACCAGCAGAAGTCCCGGTTGCGATAGGCCCGCGGAGGGCGATCGTGGGCGCCGACAGAGAGGTAGACCTGCTTGCCGGCGCGCTGCAATTCATCGGCGATCTGCACCCCCGACGACCCCGCGCCGACCACCAGCACGGCGCCTTCGGCCAACTGCGCGGGGTTGCGGTATTGCGCCGAATGAATCTGCGTGACTGTGGCTATCTCAGGCGCGATGGGCGGAATGACCGGGCGCTGGAAGGGCCCAGTGGCGACTACCACATTGGTGGCTTCGATCAGGCCGTCCGACGTATCAACGGTGAAACCCGGGCGACCGACAGTGCGCTCGACCTTGCGCACCTCCACCCCGGTGCGAATCGGCGCATTGAATTTGCGGGCGTAGGCTTCGAAGTACTCGGCCACCTGGTCCTTGGAGGCAAAGGCATCGGGATCCAGGCAGGCGAATTCGAGGCCGGGGAAGCGGTCATGCCAGGCCGGGCCGTTGGCGACCAGCGAATCCCAGCGCGCCGTGCGCCAGGCCTCGGCGATGCGGTTGCGCTCGACCACCAGGTGCGGCACGCCTTGGCGGCTCAAATGTTCACTCATGGCGACGCCGGCCTGGCCGGCGCCTATTACAAGCGTATCGATGCGTAGGGTTTCAACGGGCATGTCTGGGCACTTCCGGCAGTGGGTTTGGCTCAGGTCGGCGTGGCGCCGCCTCGGGTATCTTTTCTTGTTGTTCTGCGATTGCAGCTATCGAAATGAGCTGTCGAGGCGATTGTGTTGGCAGGCAGGAATTTGCGAAACGAGGCTTTTTATTGCGGCTGGGAAGGAAAAAACTGCTCGGTCCGGCGTTGCGCCAACCGAGGGCAATCCAAGGTCAAAAAGTACCGAAAAGGTGCGTTCAGCGCGGCCGAGCCGGAAACGCCTTGAGCTCGAGTTTCTCCATCACCAACCCGATGAATGCCGAGACCGCCAAGGGCAGTTGCCGTCGGCTGGGGTAAAGGACGTTCAGGCCGAAGCCGTTGCGTTGGTACTGTGGCAGCACGCGTACCAGTTGGCCGGTTTCCAGGTCCATGGCACTCAACGCCGACGGCAACACGGCAATGCCCAGGCCCGCCACCGCGGCCTTGCGCAACGCCTGGGCGGTGTTGGCGTTGAAGCGGCTGGATATCTGCACTTCCACTTCATGGCCATCCGGACCGATGAGCTGCCACTGGCTCAGTCCGCTGGGATGGGGGAAATTCACGCTGTGATGCCGAGCCAGGTCGTCCAGCGACGTCGGCATGCCCCACGCAGCGATGTAGGCCGGACTGGCCACCATGCCGTCGCTGGCATTGCCGAGCAGTTGCCGGCCGACATACCCCGAGTCCTGCAGCACACCGCCTCGAAACGCGACATCGATGCGATCGGCAATCAGGTCGACCCGGGCATCGCTGAGCACGAAATCGAGTTGCACTCGCGGGTGCGCGGCGAGGAAGTCGGCAATCCATTCCATCGGGAAGAAATCGAAGAAATCCGCCATCGCGGCGATCCGCACCAGGCCGGCTGGTTCGTCACTGCCGTGCATCAGTGCCTGGCCCGCATCCATCAAGCCGTCCACCGCGCCCACGCAACGCTCGTAGAACCCCTCGCCCACTTGGGTCAGCGTGAGCTTGCGGGTGGAGCGCTGCAGCAACCGCGCGCCCAACTGCGCTTCCAATTGCTGGACGCGCCGGCTCACGGTGTTCGAAGGCATGCCCAGGCGCCTGGCCGCTTCGGCAAAACTGCCGCAGCGCACCACTTGGACAAACAGCGCCACGTCGTTCAGGTCCAGCATCGGAATTCCTTCGTTTAATGGATGAGTTCAATCCGATTGTATCGACTAATCAAGCTATTGGAAGCCGCTTACTCTTTCTCCATCGAAACCAACGTGCTCCGAAACGGCGAGGACCTCTCATGAACAGCATCGTCGCGACACCACCGCGCGCCATCGTCCACCGCACCCGCGGCAGCAGCCACGGCCCCATTACCCGACTCATGAGCCCCGGCGATCTCGGCCAACTGTGCAAACCTTTCGTGTTCCTCGACCTGTTCGAATTAAACGCCAAGGGCATGCCACGCGGCTTCGGCATGCACCCTCATTCCGGGATCGCAACGCTGACCTACATGATCGAGGGCGAAGTGATCTACGAGGACACCACCGGCAAATCCGGCACGCTACCGAGTGGTGGCATGGAATGGATGCAAGCCGGCAATGGCGTGTGGCATGACGCCCGGCCCGTTGGCGGCTCCGCCATACGCGGTTTCCAGCTCTGGGTAGCGTTGCCGCCGGCCCAGGAGAATGCCCCGGCCCACAGTGTTTATCTCGCCCCCTCGGAGATTCCCCGGGAAGGTCCGGCGTGGGTCCTGCTTGGTGAGTACGGTGCTGCGCGCAGCGCGGTTAACGCCCCCGCGGGCATGAACTACCTGGCCGTGCAGCTCAAGGACAAGGAGCGCTGGCGCTACACGCCGCCGGCCGGACATGAAGTTGCCTGGCTGGCCGTTAACAGCGGCAGCCTCGACGTGGGCGCACATGTCGCTGCCGGGGAGATGGTGATCTTCCAGGAATCCAGCTCAGCCATCGACATCGTTGCCCGGGGCGCGACCTCCTTCGTACTCGGTTCAGCGGTCAAGCATCCCCACGACCTGGTGATGGGTCACTACTCGGTCCACACCAGCGAGGCAGCACTGGAACAGGGCGAAAGCGAAATCCGCCGCATCGGCGGCCAGTTGAAACAACAAGGGCGGTTGGCCTGATCGCCCTTCGAACTCCATGCATCTCATCCTTCCATTACGTCAGAGGTACACCATGAGCAACATCGGTCTTGATCTTCTGCTGTCCCACGTCCAGGTCGGCAAGCTGTCCTTGAAAAACCGCATGGTCATGGCGCCCATGACCCGCAGCCGCGCCGGCGACGGCGATGTCGCGACGCCGCTCATGGCCGAGTATTACAGCCAGCGGGCCAGCGCCGGGCTCATCGTCACCGAAGGCTCGCAGGTTTCGGCACAGGGCAAGGGCTACCTGCGCACGCCGGGGATTTTCACGGCAAAGCAGGTTGTCGGTTGGAAACAAGTGACCGACGCGGTCCATGCCCAGGGCGGGCAGATCTATCTGCAGCTCTGGCATGTGGGCCGGTTGTCCCATTCCCTGGTCCAGGCTGACGGCGCCCTGCCCGTCGCCCCGTCGGCGATCAAGGCCGACGGCGAAATCTATACCGCCGAGGGCCTCAAGCCCTATGAATTGCCCCGTGCCTTGGCGCTGGATGAGATCCCTGGCGTGGTCGATGATTTCCGCCAGGCCGCCGTCAACGCCAAGCTCGCCGGTTTCGACGGCGTGGAAATCCACGGCGCAAACGGCTACCTGATCGACCAGTTCCTGCGTGACGGCACCAACCAGCGCACCGATGCCTACGGTGGCTCGATCGAAAACCGCGCGCGCTTCCTCAAGGAGGTGATCGAGTCGGTGATCGAAGTGTTCGGTTCCAGCCGCGTTGGCGTTCGCCTGTCGCCGATCTTCAGCTATTTCTCGATGAGCGACAGCCATCCCCAGGCAACTTTCGACTACGCGGCCCGCATGCTCAGCCGCTATGGCCTGGCGTACCTGCACATTGTGGAATTGGGCGAAGGCGCGTTCGACTTCGTCGAGCTCAAGCGGCGCTTTGGTGGCCCGTACATCGCCAACGGCGGCTACAGCGCTGAACGTGCGGGGGCGGCGATCAGCCAGGGCTCGGCGGACTTGGTGGCGTTTGGCACACCGTTCCTGGCGAACCCGGACCTGGTGGAGCGTTTCCGCTTGGGTGAAGCGTTGAATGCGCCCGATCCAGCCACGTTCTATCAGGGTGAAGAGGCTGGTTATACGGATTATCCGACCCTGGCGATGGTTGAAAGGCAGCCATGACAACTAACAATCGGCTGCCCCGTCGCCTCACCAGAGACCGCATTTAAAGCCGATAACCGTGGCGAGGGAGCTTGCTCCCGCTGGGTCGCGAAGCGGCCCTGAGATCTTTGGATGTTCAGCCACAGCATTGATGTACACCACAGCCCCCTGTGGGAGCGAGCCTGCTCGCGAAGGCGGTATCACAGCCAACATCTTCAATGACTGACCCACCGCTTTCGCGAGCAAGTCCGCTCCCATTTGGATATGCGGCAGCTATAGCACTCATGTGCGTTGTACAAATAAACAAAAACCTATACAAATTTCTTTATCTTGTACAACTCATGCAGTACGCTCCGAATACTTGTACACAAACAACATCGTGTACAACTTTCGGAGCCTGACATGTCTGCCTTTCTCAAGGGTTTCGCCCACACGTTCGCCGAGCTGGATGCCAGCCGCCTGGCTGAACTCGACAGGCTCTACAGTACAGACGTGGTGTTCCAAGACCCCTTGCACCGGGTCGAAGGGCTGCCGGCCCTGCGCGAATACTTCGCCCAGCTCTACGCCAACGTCAGCGACCTGCATTACGACTTCCATGGCTACGATGAAACCGGCCCCGGCGAGGGCTACCTGCGCTGGACGCTGCGCTTTCGTCACCCGCGCCTGAACGGCGGGGCGCCGATCGAATTGCCAGGCTGCACCTACTTGCGCTGGAACGACCGGGTCTATCTGCATCGGGATTTCTTCGACGCCGGCGCCCTGCTCTACGAGCACTTGCCTCTCTTCGGCCCACTGATTCGCTGGCTCAAGCGGAGGCTGGCATGAGCCGCATCTGGCTGACCGGTGCCAGCAGCGGCATCGGCGCCGAGCTGGCTGCGGTGCTGCTCGGACAGGGCCATCGCCTGGCGTTGAGCGCTCGGCAGGTCGGGCCACTGCAAGCCTTGGCCGAACACTTTCCGGATCAGGTGCTCGTCCTTCCGGGAGACGTGACCGATCCGGAGCAGATCGCCGCCATCCTCCAGCGCATCGACCGCGAATGGGGCGCCCTCGATCAGGTGATTCTCAACGCTGGCACGTGCGAATACCTGGAACCGGGGCAGTTCGACACACGCCTGGTGGAGCGCGTACTCGACACCAACCTGCTCGGCACTTGCCATTGCCTGGAAGCGGCCCTGCCCCTGTTGCGCCGAGGCCAAGCCCCGCATCTGGTCGCGGTGTGCAGCGCGGTGACCTGGCTGGCCCTGCCCCGGGCCGGCGCCTACGGTGCCTCCAAGGCTGCGTTGCGTTACCTGCTCGAATCGTTGCGCATCGACCTGGCCGCAGAAGGCATCGACGTCACCCTGGTGAGCCCCGGTTTTGTCGATACGCCCCTGACCCGGCGCAATGACTTCCCGATGCCCCAGATCTGGTCGGCACAACGGGCCGCGCAGCACATCGCGCGACGCCTGGCCGCGCGCCCGCTGGATATCGCGTTTCCGTGGGCCTTCATTTTTGTCATGCGGTTGCTCGGGCACCTGCCTGCGCGCTGGCGCCTTGCGCTTGGCCGTCGTCTGTCACGCAACACAGAGGAGGCTTGAAACATGCGCATCGCGATCATCGGCAGCGGCATCTCGGGCCTGACCTGCGCCTACCTGTTGGCCCGCCAGCATCAGGTTACCGTGTTCGAAGCCGATGGCAGAATCGGCGGCCATACCCATACCGTGGATGTCGATTGGCAGGGCCAGCGCTACGGCGTGGACACCGGCTTCATCGTGTACAACGACTGGACCTACCCGAACTTCATTCGCTTGCTGGACCAGTTGGGCGTGGCCTCGCGTCCGACGGAAATGAGTTTCTCGGTGCATGACCCGGCGTCCGGCCAGGAATACAAAGGGCACACCCTGGGCAGCCTGTTCGCCCGCCGGCGCAACCTGTTGTCTCCGGGGTTCTGGGGCATGCTGCTGGACATTCTCAGGTTCAACCGCGAGGCGACTGCGGACCTCAAGGCGCAGCGTATCGACGGCGCCACTCGACTGGGTGATTACCTGCGCGACCGACGCTACGGGCAACGGTTCATTGAGCATTACATCGTGCCGATGGGCTCGGCGATCTGGTCGATGTCGCCAGCAGGGATGCTGGAGTTTCCGCTGCAATTCTTCGTGCGGTTCTGCCACAACCACGGGCTGCTGTCGGTCAACCAACGGCCGCAATGGCGAGTGCTCGAAGGTGGCTCCCGCGCCTACATCGACCCGTTGTGCGCCCGCTTTCGCCAGCGCGTTCATCTCGACTGTCCGGTGCAGCGGGTCACCCGGGACGCCGACGGCGTGACCGTGCACAGCCATCGTGGCCCGGAGCGATTCGACAAGGTGGTCTTCGCCTGTCACAGCGACCAGGCCCTGGCGCTGCTCGATACCCCAAGCGTCGATGAAGTCGATGTGCTCGGTGCCCTGGCCTACGCCCACAACGAGGTGCTGCTGCACACCGACACTCGATTGTTGCCACGGCGCCAGAATGCCTGGGCGAGCTGGAACTACCGTCTGGGCGGTCCGCCACAGGCACCTGCCGCATTGACCTACAACATGAACATTCTCCAGGGGTTCGATGCGCCGGTGACGTTCTGCGTGAGCCTGAACCAAAGTGCGTCGGTGGACCCGGCCAAGGTCCTCGCCCGCTTCGACTACGCCCATCCGCAATACAGCCTCGCCGGGATCGCCGCCCAGGCCCGGCAAAACGAACTGCAAGGGCGTCACCACAGTTATTTCTGCGGGGCCTATTGGGCCAACGGCTTCCACGAAGACGGCGTCGTCAGCGCACTCGCCGTGGCGGAGCATTTCGGAGAAGTGCTTTGAACAGCAGCGTGTGCCATGGCTGGATCGATCATCGGCGCCATACGCCCCGCGTCCATGGGTTCCGCTATCCGATCGGCATGCTTTACCTGGACCTCGCTGAACAGGCGCAGGTGCTGGACCTGTCGCGCTTGCTGCGGCCATGGCGCGTGGCGCCGCTGTGCTGGCGTGAGCGTGACTACCTGCCGGCCCTTACTCTCGCGGGCATCCCGCTGATTCAAGCGGTGCGCAAAGTCGTAGGGCAAGCGCTGGGCTCCGTTCCTCAAGGCGCAATCCATCTGTTGACCCAACCACGCAGTTGGGGCCTGTCCTTCAATCCGGTGAGCTTCTATTTTTGCCACGAAACCGACGGGCGCCTGGCCGCAATTCTCTGTGAAGTGCGCAACACACCCTGGCGTGAGCGCCACCATTACGTGCTGCCGGTAACCCCCGGCGAGCCGCACCTGTTCCAGGTCGCCAAGGCGTTCCATGTCTCGCCGTTCCTGCCACGGGACATGGACTACCGCATGCGCTTCCTGATCCAGGACTCGCACATCCGCGTGCGCATGGAGAACTGGCGTGCTGGCCAAAAGGTGTTCGAGGCCGACCTTGCACTGCAACGTCGCCCCCTCGACGCGCCAGCGCTGCGTCGCTATGTGCTGGCGTTTCCGTGGATGAGCCTGCGCACCGTGAGCGCCATCTATTGGCAGGCCCTGCGCCTGCTCTTCAAACGCACGCCCCTGCACGACCATCAGGCCAGCGATGGCGACCTGAGCGTCGGCGAAACCGTCCATAAGGATCCAGACCATGTCCGAACCCACCCTGAGCGTCACTAAGGCCAGCACCGGCTGTCCGTTGAGCGGTGGCCTGTTCAAACAGGCCGTACTCGCACAACTGCGCCGCCTGCTTCACGGCCACCTGCGCCTGGTGATTGATGGCGAGCCGTTGAGCTTTGGCGACGTGTCCAGCCCTCTGGAGGCCGAGGTCGAGATACTGGACAGTGCCGTCTGGGGCATGGTCGCCAGCAATGGTTCGATCGGTGCCGGCGAGGCTTACATCCACGGTTACTGGCGCAGCAACGACCTCACCGCCGTCACTCGCCTGTTCGTCGCCAACCTTGACGTGCTCGACGCCATGGACAGCGGTCTGGCTCGCCTCGGCCGGCCTTTGCTGCGCGGCTTGCACTGGCTCAATCGCAACAGCCGCAAAGGCTCGCGGCGTAACATCATGGCCCATTACGATCTGGGCAACGCGCTGTTCGAACGCTTGCTCGATCCCACGATGATGTATTCCGCGGCCATGTTCGAACACCCCGGACAAAGCCTCGAAGAGGCCCAGGTCAATAAGCTCGAACGCACCTGCCAGAAACTTGATTTGCGACCCGGCGACCACCTGTTGGAGATCGGTACCGGTTGGGGCAGCCTGGCCATTCATGCTGCAACCCTCTACGGCTGCAAAGTCACCACTACGACGCTTTCCCAAGAGCAGTACGCGCACACCTGCCAACGTGTCGCAGCGCTAGGCTTGCAACAACGCATCGAGGTGCTATGCCAGGACTACCGCGACCTGGAGGGACGCTTCGATAAACTGGTGTCCATCGAGATGATCGAAGCCGTCGGCCACCGCTATCTGCCCGACTACTTTCGCCGCTGCGCCGCGCTGCTCAAGGACGACGGCCTGATGCTGATCCAGGCCATCACCATCCGCGACCAGCGTTACGACCAGGCCCGGCGTTCGGTGGACTTCATCCAGCGGCACATTTTCCCCGGAGGGGCGCTGCCATCCCTGTCGATGCTGCTCAAGACCGCCAGCGCCCAGACGCCGCTCAACTTGTTGCACCTGGAAGATTTTGGCGCGCACTACGCCCGCACGCTCCGCCACTGGCACGACAACTTCCGCCAGTCGCGCCAAGCCCTGCTGGAGTTGGGTTATGACGAGACGTTCCAGCGCCTTTGGGAGTTTTACCTGTGCTATTGCGAGGGTGGGTTCCAGGAGCGTGCCATTGGCGTCGCACAACTGCTGTTCGCCGCCCCCGGGGCCCGCCCCGCGCCCTTGCTGGAGCAACGTCAAGCATGATCAGTCGCACCGCGCTGATTGCCAATGCGCTCTGGCTGCAATTGGGCTGGTGGGCGTGTGTACTGGGTGCGCACCAGCCGGCATGGCTTGCTGCCGTGGTGGTTGGATTGCTCGCTCACCTACTGTTGTGCCCCGACCCGAAGGCCGAGCGCCGGGCGATGCTGCGTGTCGGTGTGAGCGGCATGTTGCTGGATGGGAGCCTGGGGATCTTGGGCCTGTTCGAATTCGCTGAAAGCCCGTTGCCGCTGTGGCTGGCGCTGCTCTGGCTGGTTTTTGCCAGCGGGCTGCGCCACAGCCTGGCATGGGCTGGAAAAAAGCTGTGGCTTGGCGCCCTCGCGGGCGCAGTCGGCGGCCCCCTCGCCTACTGCGCGGGCGCACCACTGACAGGTGTTTCACTGCCGCTGGGGATGCTCGGCACCGCGCTGGTGCTGGCGCCGCTATGGGCGATAGGGCTGCCGCTGGCCGTACGCCTGGCCGACGCCCAGTAGCCACGGCATCGGCCTGTCTACCAAGGCTCATCCAGGAAAAGCGGCAGGCGCAGCGGCTCGATCAGCCCTTCACGCTGGCCGCACATTTCATCATGGACAACCTGTTGAATCAGCGTACAGGGCAGGCGCGGCACATCGCGCAACAGCTCCCGCAGATGCGTGGTGGAGCGAACTCGAAACGAATGTCCCGACTCGTCAAGCAACGTGAGCACTTTCCGGTCCAATCGGACACGTAGAAGGTAGATTCCGCCTTCCAGTGAGAGCAATTCCAACTCGACGATCCGACCCTCGACGGCCAGTTGGAGCAGTTCTTTCAAAGTCATTGCATGTCCCCCGCCTGGCGACGGAAGAACAGCGTCACTTGTCCCAGTTCGATGCCGGCTTTGCTCATGCTGGAGCGGTTGATCAGCGTGTCCTCGTCCATCAGGTACATCCAGTCGTCAAACGTCACCTCGTAAGTGGAATCGTCCACTTGCAGGTTCAGTCGATAGCGCCAGCGCAGCGCATTGCCCGCCACCTCCCCCAACGCCTCGCCAATTACATCGTCGGCGCGGCCACTCCAAAGGCCCGGGCCGGTTGGCGTCAATGTCCAGACCCTACGCTGCCGGCTGCCATCGCTGTAGAGAAAACGCTCGTCGAGTATCAGTCGATCGCCCTCGCGACGGCTGGAAATATCCACTTCGAAACGCTTGATCACTTCGCCCGAGCGCTTCTGATAGATGCCCCAGGCCTTGACGGGTTTGCTGAAGAAACGCTCCAGGTCGAGTTGCGGTTGCTGGTCGGCATAGCGGCCTACGTTGACATTGCCGCAACTGGTCAGGCCCATCACCAGCAACAAGATGGCCAGCAGACGGATCATGGCGTGCTCCTTTTTGCGTTTGACGTATCGAGCCCCAGCAATCGTTGGCGCAACTCGGGATGACGCGTGCGCGGATCGAGCCAGATCGAGAAAAAACATCGGGAGAACAGCGTGTCGGCAATCTCGCGGGAAAGGCGTCCATCGACATAAAAGCGACTGCCTTGGCCGGGCAGGTACACGCCGGTGATGCGAGTGCCGGGTTGCACATCGACAAAGGCACCGCGCATCTGCGCCGCCCAGGCTTCCAGGCGCCCGGCGTCCTGCACCGTGCCGGTGACGCGTTGCATTTCCTCAAGGCTGGTTTCGACCAGGTCCTGCTTGCTGATGCGGCGCCGATAATCGAGTTCAAGGGCAAAAGGCGTGTCCAGGCTCGGCTTGGACACGGTGCTCCAGAGCCGCGCCCGGTAGACGGCGAACCCGTACCAGCGAAAATCTGCCTCGCCGATCAGATCCGCTCCGGGCAAGGCCTCGCGCCAATCCGCCAAGGCATCACTGGCGTACAGCGCCAGCGCAAGGCTCATTACACTGATCAAGCGGTGGCGGGCGGCTAAGGATCTGGGCATGGGCAAGCAACCGGTTTGCGAAGGCAAACCGATATTTGTACAAGATTAGAGTTTTGTACAGCTTTTTTGCAGGCAAATACCTTGGGGATTTTAGACGCTTTCCGGTACATCAACCTGCAGCGGCACCACCCGCCTCGCCACCGGCCCTGCCGACGTGGCCGTCGCAGCCTCGACCAAGGCATCGACGGCCTCTTCCGCCAAGGCGATCACCGGATGGGAAAGTACTGCCTGGACCAACCCGGTCTTCAACGCGTCGCGGGTCAGCGGCGTGAGGTCATGGCACACCACCACGGGCAGGCGCAGTTGCCGTTCCTGGAGGCTGCGCAGGGCGCGCAACACCCCGGCGATGCCGCCGCCGGCGACGTAGAGCCCCGCCAGGTCGGGTTCTGCCGTGAGCAAGTCGACGGTGTTGCCATAGGCAAACTCGTCATCCTCCAGGGTCAGGCGCGAGGCGAGCAGTTCCCACTCGTTGGAGTGCTCCGCCAGGTAGCTGCGAAAGCTCAGTTCGCACAATTCCTGGCACTGGAAACGCTGGCTGCTGAGCATGACCGCCGCTGGACCGGGCTGCCTGGTGAGGCGGCTGATGAACCAGCCAGCGGTGCGTCCGGTCAGCCGGTTGTCAAGGCCGGCATAGCCGGTGCCGGCGCTGCTCGATAATTCCGACAGCAACGCCACCACCGATATGCCTGTCTCACGCAATCGGGCCACCGCCTCGCGCACCCTGGGGTGATCGACCGCCACCACGCCGAGGCCGTCCACCTGGTCGCGCAGGGCCAGGATGCGTTGCGCCACGTTGACGGGGTCGAGGTCGTCCAGGTAACCGATCACCACCCGAATGCGCGCTCGCGCGCAGGTGGCGGCGGCGTTTGACAGGGCGTGGGCCAGCCCTTGGTAGAACGGCACCCCGCTTTTCTGCAACAGGAAGCCCAAGCGCAAGGTGGGACGGTCGTTGAGCACGCGTTGCTCGATCACGCCCTTGGCATGAAAGCCCAAGCGCGCCGCTGCTGCCGCGATGCGCTGGGCGGTGTCGGCGCGGACATCGGCGCGCAGGTTCAGAACTCGGTCGACGGTCGACAGGCTCACGCCGGCTTCCCGGGCGACGTCGGCCATGGTCGGTCGTAGTTTTCGGCGGGGCTGCTTTGACATGTCTTGACACCTCTTTCCGGCATCATGAGGGGTTTTGACACATTAAGCCATCGCCCCATGGCCCGCTCCGCGCCGAGGCAATAGCATCGGGGCAAGACAAAAACAACAACACCGCCGGAGTGCTTCCATGGCGATTCACATCTGCACGGCGCCCTGCTGCTGGGGCGTCGATGACATCAAGAACCCGTTCCTGCCAGCGTGGCAACGGGTGCTGGGCGAAGCCGCCGAGGCGGGTTATCGCGGCATCGAGTTGGGGCCTTGCGGCTATCTGCCGCTGGAGGCCGAGACCCTCAGCCCAGCGCTGTCGGAGCACGGCCTGCATATCGTCGCGGGGACGATTTTCGATGACTTGGTGAGTCCGGCCAACCTGCCGGAGTTGCTGCGCCAGGCCCACGCCATCTGCGGATTGCTCAAACAGTTGCCGCCCATCGAACCGCAACCCGGCCAACGCTTCGGCGGCCCCTACCTGGTGATCATCGACTGGGGCCACGACGAACGCGACTACGCCGCTGGTCATTCAGACCGTGCACCGCGTCTGGACGACGCGCGCTGGAACACAATGATGGCGCACATCCGCGCCATCGCCGACATCGCCTGGCACGCCTACGGCATCCGCGCGGTCATTCATCCTCACGCGGGCGGTCATATCGAGTTCGCCGATGAGCTGGCGCGGCTGGTGGATGACATTCCCCACGACGTCGCTGGATTGTGCCTGGACACCGGACACCTCTATTACGCAGGCATGGACCCCCTCGCATCACTGCGTACCTACGCTCACCGCGTGGATTACCTGCATTTCAAGGACATCGACCCGGCGGTCTTCGACCAGGTGTTGAACGAGCATATCCGCTTCTTCGCCGCCTGCGCCCGGGGCGTGATGTGCCCGATCGGGCGTGGCGTCATCGATTACTCGGCGTTGCATCGCCTTCTGCATGAGCTCGGTTACCAGGGCTGCATCACCGTCGAACAGGAACGCGACCCTCGCAATGCCGCCACCAGCCTGGAAGACGTGGCGGCCAGCCGTGCCTATCTCTCCCGCATCGGTTTTCAAGGGCAAAGGAATCCTCATGATCAACGGCAGTAACATCCTTGCACGGCCCCTCCGCTGGGCCATGGTCGGCGGCGGCGAGAATAGCCAGATTGGCTACATCCACCGCTCGGCCGCCCTGCGCGACCGCAACTTCGAACTGGTTGCCGCCGCGCTGGATATCGACCCCGAGCGTGGCCGGGTCTTTGGTCAACAGCTGGGGATCGACCCGGCGCGCTGTTATCCGGACTACCTGAGCCTGTTCGAGCTGGAAGCGCAGCGGCCCGACGGCATCGAGGCGGTGTCGATCGCCACCCCCAACGGCACGCACTACGCCATTACTCGCGCGGCCCTTGACGCCGGCTTGCATGTGGTCTGCGAAAAACCGCTGTGCTTCACCCTCGACGAGGCCGAGGCGCTGCGGGGCCTGGCGAAATCCAAGGGCCGCATCGTCGGCCTGACCTACGGCTATGCCGGGCACCAGTTGATCGAGCAGGCCCGGACGATGATCGCCGCCCACGAGCTGGGGGAGATTCGCATGGTGCATATGCAGTTCGCCCACGGTTTTCATAGCGCACCGGTAGAGGCCCGGAACCAGGCGACGCAATGGCGCGTCGATCCGCGCCAGGCAGGGCCCAGTTATGTGTTGGGCGACGTGGGCACGCATCCGCTGTACCTGTCCAAAGTCATGCTGCCCGACTTCCAGATCAAGCGCCTGATGTGCAGCCGGCAAAGCTTCGTCGCCAGCCGCGCCCCGCTGGAGGACAACGCCTACACCTTGATGGAATACGAAAGCGGCGCGATGGGCATGGTCTGGTCCAGCGCGGTGAACGCCGGTTCCATGCACGGCCAGAAGATCCGCGTGATCGGGTCCCGGGCGAGCCTGGAATGGTGGGACGAACGTCCGAACCAGCTGAGTTTCGAAATCCAGGGCCAACCCGCGCAAACCCTCGAGCGCGGCATGGGCTACTTGCATCCCGACGCGCTGCAAGACGATCGCATCGGTGGCGGCCATCCCGAAGGGCTGTTCGAAGGCTGGTCCAATCTTTATCGCCGCTTCGCCCTCGCCATGGACGCTGCCAATCGTGGCGACACCGAGACGCTGGCCGCGCTGCGCTACCCCGACATCGACGCTGGCGTGGACGGCGTGCGCTGGGTCGAGCGTTGCGTGGAATCGGCTAATAACGATTCAACCTGGGTCGCCTACTAACCCGCTGCGAGAGAATTCCTGTGGCGAGGGAGCTTGCTCCCGCTGGACTGCGCAGCAGTCCCAAAAAAGGGGCCGCTTCGCGCCCCAGCGGGAGCAAGCTCCCTCGCCACGGTCATGAACGTTCCCCAAGGAGAAAAACAATGAAAATCGCCCTCGATCCCTACATGCACCGCCACCTGAGCCTGCCGGACCTCTGTCGCAAGACCGCCGAGCTCGGCTACGAATATCTGGAGCTGTCGCCACGGGAAGATTTCCTGCCGTGGTGGGTTCGCCCGCGGGCCCACAAGGAACGCATCGCCGAATTCAAGAAAGCCCTGCGCGACCATGGCCTGCAATTGGCTTCGCTGCTACCCATGTACCGCTGGGCCAGCCCGCACGAGGACGAGCGCCGGGCAGCGGTGAACTATTGGAAAGAAGCGATCCAGGTCGCCGTGGAGATGGGCTGCACCACGATGAATTCGGAATTCGGCCGCGGGCCGTCACCGGATCGCGGGCATAAGGTCAGTTGCTGTGGCGGCGTGCACAGCCATGAGTCGAGCGAAGCGGCCTGGTGGCGTTCGATGGAGGAACTGGTGCCGATCCTCGAATCCGAAGGCGTCACGCTCAACGTCGAGCCACATCCGGAGGACTGGTGCGAGACGCTGCACCCGGCCCTGGACATGCTCAAGACCATCGGCTCGGACAACGTCAAGTTCCTCTACTGCACGCCACACACGTTCTACTTCGGCGATGACATGAAGGCCATGATCGCCGAAGCCGGGTCGATGATTGCCCACGTGCACATCGCCGACACCTACAACCACAAGGCCTCGTCCGGCCTGCGCTACATCGTCAACCCGCCCGGCGCCAAAGTGACGGTGCACCAGCACATGGACATGCACCAGGGCGAGATCGACTGGGACCTGTTCTTTGGCGAGCTGGCCAAGACCGGCTTCGATGGCATCGTCACCGCGTGCGTGTTCGGCTGGGAGGAACGCGCAGATGAATCCGGGCGCTTCATGCGCCAGGAAATCCAGGCCTACGTCGACAAGTATTTCAGGTAAACCCGCTCGTCACGGCAGCAACGGCACGATCCGCGGCTCGATCGCCTGTTCGCTGATCTCCAGCAGCGCCAGCGTCACCGGCAGCTTGAAACGCCGCCGGCCGGCGCTGCCAGGGTTGAGGTAGAGCCGCTCGCCGCGCCATTCGATCAGCGGTTTGTGGGAATGGCCGGTGACCACCAGTCTCACGTCCGGGCCAAGGGGCGTCGGCATGTCGGCGATGTCATGGACCAACAGCATTTGCCATCCGCCGAGGTCGAACTGCAGGCAATCGGCGATGTGCCCTGCCCAATCAGCCGCCAAGTCATTGTTTCCCCGCACCACATGCAGCTCGGCGATGGCGGACAATGCTTCCAGAATCTGCGGGCTGCCTATATCACCGGCATGAATGATCCGCTCGCAGCCTTGCAGCGCCGCAAGCGCTTCGGGGCGCAGCAGGCCGTGGGTATCGGAAATGACGCCAACTTTCATGAACCTTCCTCTTGTGGCGTGTGTCGTGGGCTATATCTGCCACGTCGCAGTTAGCTAACGTGCTGAAATCGAATAGGATAGGCTCCGCGCTGAAAGCGCGCGCACCTGTCGTGGAAAGGATATGTCAATGCTCGGACGCAAGCAGCCAGAGCCAAAAAACGAAAGCCCCGATGAAGCCTTCTCCCAGCAGGCTGTGCGAGCTGGGGCGGCATTTCGGCTGACCGTCAGTTTCATGCTTGTGGTCATCATCGCCTTCCTGGCCGTCGAAGGTTGGCGGACATGGCGTGATTATCGCGCGGCCTTCGCCTCCGCCCGCGATTCGGTGACAAACCTGGCACGGGCAACCGCCCAGCACGCCGAAGACACCATTCGACAAGTGGACGTGGTGACCGCCGCCCTCGCCGAACGCGTGGAAGGCGATGGTCTGCAAAACATGGACATACCGCGCATCCATAGGCTGCTGGTGCAACAGGCCGCGATCATGCCGCAGTTGCACGGGTTGTTCATCTATGGCCCCGATGGCCAGTGGCTGGCGACGGACAAGGAGGTGATCCCGGAAACGGCGAACAACGCCGACCGCGACTATTTCCTGTACCACCGCACCCACGAGGACCGGGGTGTACGCATCGGCGAGGTGATCAATAGTCGCTCCACCAATGACTTGATCATTCCTGTCTCCAGGCGCCTGAACAACCCCGACGGATCGTTCGCGGGCGTGCTGCTCGGGACCGTCAAGGTCAGCTATTTCGTCGATTACTACGGTGATTTCAAGATCGACGACAAGGGCGCGCTGGTCCTGGCGACACGCAGTGGAACGATCCTGGTGCGCCGGCCTTTCGTCGCCTCGGTGATCGGCAAGAGCCTGGTCAACAGCGTGATTTTCCGGGAGCATTTGCCCACCTCCAACCAGGGCATCGCCGAAGCCAGGGCCGTCGTCGACGACACCGAGCGCCTCTACGGCTACCGGGCCCTGACCACCTACCCTTTGGTGGTGGAAGCCGGCCTGTCCCGGGATTCAATCATCGGCCCCTGGCGTCGCGACCTGCTCAAGACCAGCCTGGTGCTGGTGTTCCTGATCTCGGTACTGGTGGCTTTCGGTCTCATCGTGCTGAGCCAGTTGCGCTACCGCATGACCATGGAAAAACAGATCCGCAGCGCCCACCAGGCCATGCGCGACATGGCGCTGACCGACAGCCTGACCGGGCTGGGCAATCGCCGGCGGCTGGACATTGCCCTGGCCGATGAGCTGCGCCTGGCCAAGCGCCAGGGTTCGTCCCTGGCCCTGATCATGCTCGACGTCGATTACTTCAAGCGCTTCAACGACCGCTACGGCCACGCCGCCGGTGACGACTGCCTGCGGGCCATCGCCGGCGCGATCGGGCAGACGATCAAGCGGCCAGGTGACTTGGCGGTCCGCTACGGCGGCGAGGAATTCACCGTGTTGCTGCCCAACACCGACAGCACTGGCGCCGCCCAGGTCGCGCAGCAGATCCTCGAAGCCGTCCGGGCCTTGAACATCGAGCATGGCGATCATCCCTTGGGGATCGTGACCATCAGTGCTGGCATCACCACCTGCCAGCCAGGCAACGAGGACGCAACCCCGGCCATGCTGATCAAGGCGGCGGACGCGTTTTTGTACCTGGCGAAGAACACCGGGCGAAACCGCTGGTGCAGTGCCGGTGCATCCCGGCCCTGACGCGGCAATCAACCGCATATCGCCTCATATCGCCCAATGTCGGGTTGCGCAGGTGCCGATCCGGCGCCTGGCGGCTACAATGCGCGCTTCGACCGTGACCAGCCTGACTAAAAAAACATGTCCTTGCCTAAACATCATCTGGAATTGCTCAGCCCCGCCCGCGACGTGAACATCGCCCGCGAGGCCATCCTGCATGGCGCCGACGCCGTGTACATCGGTGGCCCGAGTTTCGGCGCGCGTCACAACGCCTGCAACGAGGTGAGCGATATCGCCCAGTTGGTGGAGTTCGCCCACCGCTACCACGCCCGGGTGTTTACCACGATCAACACGATCCTGCACGACAACGAGCTGGAGCCGGCCCGCCAGTTGATCCACCAGCTCTACGATGCTGGCGTCGATGCCTTGATCGTCCAGGACCTGGGCGTGATGGAACTGGACATCCCGCCGATCGAGCTGCACGCCAGCACCCAGACCGACATTCGCACCCTCGCCCGGGCGAAATTCCTCGACCAGGCCGGTTTTTCGCAACTGGTATTGGCCCGTGAGCTGAACCTGCAGGAAATCCGCGCCATCGCCGACGAAACCGACGCGGCCATCGAGTTCTTCATCCACGGCGCGCTGTGCGTGGCGTTTTCCGGGCAGTGCAACATCTCCCACGCGCAAAACGGCCGCAGCGCCAACCGTGGCGATTGCTCCCAGGCCTGCCGCCTGCCGTATACCCTGAAAGATGACCAGGGCCGGGTGGTCGCCTACGAGAAACACCTGCTGTCGATGAAAGACAACAACCAGAGCGCCAACATCCGCGCCCTGGTGGAAGCTGGCGTGCGCTCGTTCAAGATCGAGGGCCGCTACAAGGATGCGGCCTATGTGAAGAACATCACTGCCTACTATCGCCAGCGCCTGGACGATGTCCTCGAAGACCGCCCCGACCTGGCCCGCGCCTCCAGTGGCCGCATCGCGCATTTCTTCGTGCCGGACCCGGACAAGACCTTCCACCGTGGCAGCACTGACTACTTCGTCAGCGAGCGCAAGATCGACATCGGCGCCTTCGATTCGCCGACGTTCACCGGCGTACCGGTGGGCGTGGTGGAAAAAGTCGGCAAGCGCGACCTGCAAGTGGTGACCTCTGATCCACTGTCCAACGGTGACGGCCTCAATGTGCTGGTCAAGCGCGAAGTGGTGGGTTTCCGGGCCAACATCGCCGAGCCCAAGGGCGAATTCGTCGATGACGAAGGCCAGAAGCGCTACCGCTACCGCGTCGAGCCCAACGAAATGCCGACCGGCATGTACCAGTTGCGCCCCAACCATCCGCTGAGCCGCAACCTCGATCACAACTGGCAGCAAGCGCTGCTCAAGACCTCCGCCGAGCGCCGTGTGGGCCTGGCCTGGGTCGCACAGTTGCGTGAAGAGCGCCTGGCGCTGACCGCCACCAGCGAAGAAGGCATCAGCGCCAGCGTGGCCCTCGACGGTCCCTTCGGCCTGGCGAACAAGCCGGAGCAAGCCCTGGAACAATTGCAGGATCTGCTCGGCCAACTGGGCACCACCGAGTATCACGCCACGTCGATCAAGCTGGACGCGCCCCAGGCTTTTTTCATTCCCAACTCCCAGCTCAAGGCCCTGCGCCGCGAGGTGATCGAAGCCCTGACCACGGCACGCGTCGCGGCGCACCCACGGGGCGGGCGCAAGGCCGAGACCACGCCACCGCCGGTGTACCCGGAATCGCACCTGTCATTCCTGGCCAACGTCTACAACCAGAAGGCCCGGGACTTCTACCACCGCCACGGCGTCAAGCTGATCGACGCGGCCTTCGAAGCCCATGAAGAAACCGGCGAAGTGCCGGTGATGATCACCAAGCATTGCCTGCGCTTCTCGTTCAACCTCTGCCCCAAGCAAGCCAAGGGCGTCACCGGCGTGCGCACCAAGGTCGCGCCGATGCAACTGATTCACGGCGATGAAGTGCTGACGCTGAAGTTCGACTGCAAGCCCTGCGAAATGCACGTGGTCGGCAAGATCAAGGGGCACATCCTCGACCTGCCGCTGCCGGGCAGCACCGCGCAGCCGGTGGTGGGACATATCAGCCCGGAAGATTTGCTCAAGACCATTCCGCGCGGGACGCATTGAGTCCAGTCACCACCGAACCCTGTGGGAGCGAGCTTGCTC
>NZ_JAOSHO010000380.1 GCF_025917275.1 Pseudomonas agronomica
AGCAAGCTCCCTCGCCACAGAGGTTTGATCGAGAATAAAAAAGCCCGACTCAATGGTCGGGCTTTTTCATACAGAAGACTGCGCTTATTTAGCGCGGCCTTTGTAGGAACCGCCTTCGCGGGTATCGATCTCGATCATGTCGCCGATTTCGATGAAGTCAGCAACCGACAGCTCGGTACCGTTCTTCAGTTTGGCAGGCTTCATCACCTTGCCGGAAGTATCACCGCGAGCGGAGCCTTCGGTGTAGTCAACCTGACGCACGATGGTGGTCGGCAGTTCTACGGAAACCAGGCGCTCTTCGAAGAACACGGCTTCGCAGACGTCGGTCATGCCTTCTTCCACGAATGGCAGAACGCTTTCGATGTCTTCGGCGTTCAGCTCGTACATGGTGTAGTCAGTGGTGTCCATGAACGTGTAGGTGTCGCCGCTGATGAACGACAGGGTCGCTTCTTTGCGATCCAGGATCACGTCGTCCAGCTTGTCATCCGCACCGTAGACGGTTTCGGTCTTGTAGCCGGTCAGCAGGTTCTTCAGCTTGGTCTTCATGATCGCGCTGTTACGACCCGACTTGGTGAATTCAGCTTTCTGAACCAGCCAAGGATCGTTGTCGATACGAATCACGGTACCGGGTTTGAGTTCTTTACCAGTTTTCATTGCGAATATCCGAATTTGGATGGGATTTACAAAAATCTAGGCCGCGTATCATATCCAATTTCGGTAAAACTTCACCAGCGCCGTGGCGAGATCGGCTCGTGACGCCTGTTCCAGGCACCACGACTGGGCATGTTCGGCCAATTCCCGATCCTGCTCGCAAGCGGCTTTCCAGTGTTCGGCCATGTCTTGACCGGCATTCCAGGCGCGCCAAAGACCGCTGATCGCTTTTTCCGCCGGCTCGGAAAGTCCTTCGGTGTACAGCTTGAGAAATGCCTCGAGTTTCTCAAGGTGGACATCTTCTTCCTGTTGATAGATATGCCAGAGCAGCGGCCGTCCAGCCCATTGTGCCCGCACGAAGGAATCCTCGCCGCGCACGGCATTGAAATCACAACACCATAACAAGTGGTCGTATTCGTCCTGACGGACGAAAGGCAAAACCTGCACCGTCAGGGCGCCACGGCGATGCAAGGCACCGGCCCCAAGACCGTCGATGCCTGCCCAACGCTCGACATCCCCGAGGATGCGTCCTTCCGGAACCAGTACATGCCACGGACGGGTATCCGTCGCCATCGCGTCAAACCAGCTCGCCAGCCCGGCATTTTCATAGGCGAACAACGAAATCAGACGTGCCCCCGGCTCGCGCTCGACGCCCAACCCCCGCAGGAAAGCCTGTTGTGCCGCGCCATCCTGCTGGAATTGCCGACGATGCTCCAACAGCCCCGCTTCGCGCAGCAAGCCCCCGGTGCCCTCCTGGAAGCCTGGAAAGAAGAAATACTTCTGCACATGCTTGTATTTCACCGACGGCAGGCCGTGGCAACCGATCACCCAGTCCTCGGCGCTCAGGTAATCGAGGTTCATCCACAACGGCGTTACCGGGCGCGCGGCCATCGCGTCCATGTAGGTGCTGGGCAACTGGCAGGCAAATGCGGCGATCACCACATCGGCAGCCTCGGTAGACGGCCAGTCCTTGGGCCAGTGACGCACTTGTACGCCCTGCTGCCACTGTTCGGGCAGCGCGGTGTCTATTTCCGGACACAGCCGTTCAAACGCACGCAGGTCATCGACCCAAAGCCGAACCGCGACCCCATGCTCGGCCACCAATTGCCGCGCCAGGCGCCAGGTGACGCCGATGTCGCCGAAGTTATCCACGACGGTGCAAAAAATATCCCAACGCACGGTCATTCCCGACTCCCTGTGGCAAAGCCTGATTGTCCCGTATTCAACCCATGATGCAGAAGGGCCGACGGCGATTAATCTTCATGCGACAATCAGCGCCTAACCGTGCCCCTGCCAGGAAGCAGTCATGCCTGATTACCCATCGCCGCCGCGCCTTTCAGCCTTGAAATTGACCGTCAGTATCGCCTTGGGCCTGTGGCTGGGATTCGTCGCCATCGTCCTGACAGGCTGGTTGTTGTCCAGGTTCCTCTTCGCTGAACAACTGGCCCCGGTGGCCGCTGCGGTTCATCAACTGGCGCAACCGCCGGCGGTGCAACCGGCGCCCGAGCCGCCCACGCCGATGTTCGAGCAATACCAGCAGAATCTGCAGAAGAATGAACAGCGCCAGGCGCTTGATCAGGTACGCAGCAACCCGCGCAACCTGTCGAACCCCAAATGCCAGTTCTGGCTGCAACAGGACCAGAACGCGCCGAGCGAGAAAAGCCGCGCCAACGTCCTGCAATTCTGCGAGTGATCATGAACAAACAGACTGTCCACCAGTTGATCCTCGACAAACTCAAGATTGACCTCGACATTGCCGAACGCGCCGCGCAGACCGCCTACGAAACCGCGACCCACGAAGAAAATATCGCTGAGAACAAATACGACACCCTCGGCCTGGAAGCGTCATACCTTGCCGCCGGACAAGCCCGGCGCGTCGAGGAGATCCGCCAGGCGCTCGCTCTCTGCCAGAACCTGACACTGAGGCCTTACGATGAAGCGCGCGGTATCCAGGTCGGCACGTTGATCGGGCTGGAAGATGAGGACGGCCGCCAACAGTGGTTGTTCCTTGGGCCGGACGCGGCGGGGCTGAAGGTCTCGCTGGTGGGACAACCGATCACCGTCATCACCCCTCGCTCACCGCTGGGCCGAAGCCTGCTGGGTAAGTTCGAAGGGGATGAAGTGGAGATCGTCGTGGGAGGCGCCCGGCAACAGTTCGCAGTCACCGAGGCTATTTAGCGATGGGTTAGTGCACCGGCAATTCGACGCCGTCGAACAGCTCTTCGAGTTCCTGCTTGTTGTGGCACTGGATGGCCTTGGCCATGACTTCGCGTGTCAGGTGCGGTGCGAATTTCTCGATGAAATCGCACATGAAGCCCCGCAGGAAAGTGCCACGACGGAAGCCGATCTTGGTCACGCTGGACTCGAACAACTCGCTGGCGTCCAACACCACCAGATCACTGTCGAGCTTGGTATCGACGGCCATTTTCGCCACGATGCCCACGCCCAGGCCCAGGCGAACGTAAGTCTTGATCACGTCGGCGTCGGCGGCGGTGAACACCACTTTCGGGGTCAAGCCACGATGGCTGAAGGCTTCGTCGAGTTTCGAACGACCGGTGAAACCGAACACGTAGGTCACGATCGGGTATTCGGCCAAGGCTTCGAGGGTCAACTTCGGCAGCTTGGTCAACGGGTGGCCCTGGGGCACCACCACGCAGCGGTTCCAGCGATAGCACGGCATCATCACCAGATCGCCGAACAGCTCCAGGGCTTCGGTGGCAATGGCGAAGTCCACGGTGCCGTCGGCGGCCATCTCGGCGATCTGCATCGGCGAGCCCTGGTGCATGTGCAGCGCAACATCCGGGTATTGCTTGATGAAATTGCTGATCACCGGCGGCAGCGCATAGCGGGCCTGGGTGTGGGTAGTGGCGATGGACAGCGTGCCTTTTTTCTCGTTGGAGAATTCCTGGGCGATCTGCTTGATGCTCTCGACCTTGCGCAGGATCTCGCCAGCCGTGGTGATGATGCGTTCACCGGCCGGGGTCACGCGGGTCAGGTGCTTGCCGCTGCGGGCGAAGACTTCGACGCCCAGTTCGTCTTCCAACAGGCGGATCTGCTTGCTGATGCCAGGTTGCGACGTGTAGAGGCTTTGCGCGGTAGCGGAAACGTTGAGGTCGTGGTGCGCCACTTCCCAGATGTAGCGCAATTGTTGAAGCTTCATATGTATCCCTCAAAGCAGTTGGATGCGACGGGCATCAGCGACGGCATATAACTATATGAATGGTTGTATTAATAAATCTAGAACTTTTTATAAAAAAGCCATCATTTAGCCTCAGGCCTCTCCTTGCCGCCGACGCTGCACCAGCGGCACCAGGTAGACCGGCACGCGGGATAACTGCAATACCCGTGCGGCGGTCCTGCCCAAAGGAGTTTCTCCATTCGCCCCCTGGCAGTGACTGCCTACGATCAACAAATCGACGGAGAGTTTCGCAGCCTGCTCGAGAATGACCTGGGAAGGGTCACCCTGGAACACCCTCACCGACTTGATCAGTTGCAAGTCCTGCTGCCCTTCCCCCAGCTCCTCGCGAAAGCTGTCCAGTACTCGCTGCTCGATGTTGGCCATCACCGTATTCAGACCCTGGCGATGAAATTCGTTCAGCGCGTGCTCGTCCAGATAGCTTTGCAACACCGACTCGGCGAACAGCCCCATCGGTTCCACCGCATGCACCACATACAACTCGGCTTCAAACGTCCGTGCCAACGCCAAGGCATGCTGCATCACATAAGGGGCATAAAGCCCCAGGTCTGTGGCGTACAGCATCGAACGAATCATGTGACCTCCTCGAATGCCAGAATGGCGGAGATTGATTCAGCTTAGCAGCGCGCCAACGAGCGCGACGTGTGGCGTAACGCCTCGAAGTACAGGCGGTCAGAGCTTCACTTCGTTGCTGATGCCGTGGGGCACGTGGCCGGTGGCAACCACCTCGCGGGCAAGCTCGCAGTGGCCGGTCTGGTCATCGAAGAACACGTCGGCGGCAAAGGCTTCGAGGAATGCCGACTTGGTCAGGCCGCCCAGGAACAGCGACTCGTCCAGGCGAATATCCCATTCACGCAGCGTACGGATGACCCGCTCATGGGCCGGCGCCGACCGGGCCGTGACCAACGCTGTGCGGATCGGGCAGGCATCCTCCGGGAATTCGCGCTGCAGCGCATTGAGTGCCGCCAGGAATCCCTTGAACGGCCCGCCTCGCAGCGGCTCGCGCGCGGCCTGTCGTTCACTGGCCTGGAAGGCTTCGAGGCCACCACTCTGATAGACACGTTCCGACTCATCGGAAAACAGCACCGCATCACCGTCGAAGGCAATGCGCA
>NZ_JAOSHO010000381.1 GCF_025917275.1 Pseudomonas agronomica
AGCGGGAGCAAGCTCCCTCGCCACGGGTCTTGAGTGGTCTGGACAGACGTCGCCCCTCGACGGCTGCTGATGCGCCGTTGACGCAAATCAACACCCCTCTTCCCACGCCCCCATAGACTCCCGACCATGCCAGCCTATCCGGGGAACGCCCGCATGCTCGACGCCATTCGTTGGGACTCAGACCTGATCCGCCGCTACGACCTGGCGGGACCACGCTACACCTCGTACCCGACCGCGGCACAGTTCGGTAGCCAGGTGAGCTCGTTCGACCTGCTTCACGCCCTGCGCGACAGCCGCAAGGCGCTCAAGCCGCTATCGCTGTATGTGCACGTGCCGTTTTGCGCGAACATCTGCTACTACTGCGCCTGCAACAAGGTCATCACCAAGGACCGCGGTCGCGCCCACGCCTACCTGCAACGCCTGGAGCAGGAAATCCAGCTGATCGGCTGCCATCTCGACCCCGCCCAGCGCGTCGAACAACTGCATTTGGGCGGTGGCACCCCGACGTTCCTCAGTCACGACGAGCTGCGCCAGTTGATGGCCAAGCTGCGCCAGCACTTGAACCTGATGGACGACGATTCCGGCGACTACAGCATCGAGATCGACCCTCGCGAAGCCGACTGGTCGACCATGGGCCTGTTGCGGGAATTGGGTTTCAACCGGGTCAGCGTCGGCCTGCAAGACCTCGACCCGGCCGTCCAGCGCGCCGTCAATCGCCTGCAAAGCCTGGAAGAAACCCGTGCCGTGATCGAAGCCGCGCGGACCTTGCAGTTTCGCTCGATCAACATCGACCTCATCTACGGCCTGCCCAAGCAGACCCCGGACAATTTCGCGCGCACCGTCGAGGAAGTCATCAATCTGCAACCGGACCGCCTCTCGGTGTTCAATTACGCCCACCTGCCGGAACGCTTCATGCCCCAGCGGCGCATCAACAGCCTGGACCTGCCAAACCCCGAGCAGAAACTCGCCATGCTGCAAGGCACCATTGAACAACTGACCGCCGCCGGATACCGCTACATCGGCATGGACCACTTTGCCCTGCCCGACGACGAACTGGCGATCGCTCAGGAAGAAGCGACGTTGCAGCGTAACTTCCAGGGCTACACCACCCATGGTCACTGCGACCTGATCGGCCTAGGGGTGTCGGCCATCAGCCAGGTCGGCGATCTGTACTGCCAGAACAGCAGCGACCTGAACCATTACCAGAACACATTGGCCGATGGGCAACTGGCAACCAGTCGCGGGCTGGTGTGCAACGCCGACGACCGAGTACGTCGAGCAGTGATCCAGCAACTGATCTGCCACTTCATCCTGGCGTTCGCCGAAATCGAGCAACGCTTCAACATCGATTTCCGTGACTATTTTGCATCGTCATGGCCGCAGTTGCAGGTCATGGCCGACGATGGCCTGATCGAATTGACGGATACGCATCTCCAGATCTTGCCTGCCGGGCGCCTGCTGGTGCGCTCGATCTGCATGGTGTTCGATGCCTATCTGGAGCAGCAAAACCGCCAGCGGTTTTCCCGAGTCATCTGAGCGCGACAATTTGACGGTAACGCTGCACTGGCCGGAGTGTGTGCGCTGGGTTACCCTTACGTCTAATGTGTGTTTTTCCCACAAGGATTTAAGAAATGTCCGAGCCAGTCAAATCGCGCGCTCACAACCAGGCCCATTGCAAGGATTGCAGCCTGGCCCCTCTCTGTCTGCCACTTTCGCTGAATCTGGAGGACATGGACGCGCTGGACGACATCGTCAAGCGGGGACGTCCCTTGAAAAAAGGCGAGTTCCTGTTCCGCCAGGGCGATGCCTTCGACTCGGTCTACGCCGTGCGCTCGGGCGCCCTGAAGACGTTCAACCTGAGCGACGGTGGCGAAGAACAGCTCACCGGGTTCCACCTGCCCAGTGAACTGGTGGGCCTGTCCGGCATGGACACCGAAAGCCATCCGGTCTCGGCCCAGGCGCTGGAAACCACTTCCGTGTGCGAAATCCCCTTCGATCGCCTGGATGAACTGGCCATACAGCTGCCGCAGCTGCGCCGCCAGTTGATGCGGGTGATGAGCAGGGAGATCCGCGACGACCAGCAAATGATGCTGTTGCTCTCGAAGAAGACCGCCGACGAGCGCATCGCGACGTTCCTGGTCAACCTCTCGGCGCGCTTCCGTGCCCGTGGGTTTTCGGCCAATCAGTTTCGCTTGAGCATGTCGCGCAACGAAATCGGCAATTACCTGGGCCTGGCGGTGGAAACCGTGTCCCGGGTGTTCACCCGCTTCCAGCAGAGTGAATTGATCGCCGCCGAAGGCAAGGAAATCCATATCCTTGATCCGATCCAGCTCTGCGCCCTGGCCGGCGGCTCGGTCGAAGGCTGATGCGCTTGCGCGGCTGAGGCTTTCGCCTCGCCGCGCTATACTGCCGCGTTTGCAGCCAGCCAGGACACCTCGACGATGGTCTTCGACTCCTTCGACATCAAATCCCTGATCCGCCCCGTGATCGATTTCCCCAAGCCAGGCGTGATCTTTCGCGATATCACACCGTTGTTCCAGTCACCCACGGCCCTGCGGCTGGTCATGGACAGTTTCGCCCACCGTTACGTCGAGGCCGAGTTCACGCACATCGGCGCGATGGATGCGCGCGGCTTCCTGATTGGCTCGATCCTCGCCTATCAGTTGAACAAGCCCTTGGTGCTGTTTCGCAAGCAAGGCAAGCTGCCTGCCGACGTGTTGGCCGAGGGTTACCAGACCGAGTACGGCGAAGCCTTCCTGGAAGTCCACGCGGACAGCTTGTGCGAAGGGGATTCGGTGGTGATGTTCGATGACCTGATCGCCACGGGCGGCACGTTGATCGCCGCCGCCAACCTGATCCGCCGCATGGGCGCGAAGGTCCACGAAGCAGCCGCGATCATTGACCTGCCGGAGCTGCTCGGCTCCCAGCGCCTGGAAGACATGGGCATCCCGACGTTCTGCCTGACGCAGTTTTCGCTCAGCGAAAAATAACCTCCAAACAACGAATAACCCTGTGGGAGCGAGCTTGCTCGCGATAGCGGTGTGTCAGCCAGTATAAGTATCAACTGATCCACCGCCATCGCGAGCAAGCTCGCTCCCACAGGAGGTTGTGTGGCGGTTATAACGCGATCGGCTTACGCCCCGCAAACGAATGCGCCAGCGTCCCGCCGTCCACCAATTCAAGCTCGCCGCCCAGCGGCACGCCGTGGGCGATGCGAGAGGCGACCAGGCCTTTGTTGCTCAGCAACTGAGCGATGTAGTGCGCGGTGGCCTCGCCTTCTACCGTCGGGTTGGTGGCAAGGATGACTTCGGTAAACGTGCCGGCCTCCTCGATCCGCGCCATTAACTGCGGGATGCCAATGGCTTCAGGCCCCAAGCCATCGAGCGGGGACAAATGCCCCTTGAGCACAAAGTAACGACCACGGAAGCCAGTCTGCTCCACCGCATAGACATCCATCGGCCCTTCCACTACACAAAGCAGGCTGTCGTCTCGGCGCGGGTCGGCGCACTGCGGGCACAGGTCGTCTTCGGTCAGGGTCCGGCACAGGCGGCAATGCCCTACCCCTTCCATGGCCTGGCTCAACGCTTGGGCCAGGCGCGACCCGCCGCTGCGATCACGCTCGAGCAATTGCAATGCCATGCGCTGGGCGGTTTTCTGACCCACGCCTGGCAAAGTTCGCAGGGCATCGATCAGTTGGCGGATCAAAGGGCTGAAGCTCATCGAGGAAACGTCCGACATAACAACGAGACGCGGTTTATACCCGCGCCTCCGATTAGCGTCAAATACTCAATCGCGTGCCACCCGCACGACCAACTTGCCGAAATTGCGCCCTTCCAGCAGGCCGATGAACGCCTGTGGCGCATTCTCCAGTCCGTCGACGACGTCTTCGCGGAACTTGACCCGGCCGTCGCGCACCCAGGGCGCCATGGCGCTGATGAACTCCGGCTGGCGGTCACCATAGTCATCGAACACGATGAAACCCTGGATGCGCACGCGTTTGGTCAACAGGGTGCGCTGTAGCTGCGGCAGGCGATCAGGGCCACTTGGTGGCTGACGATCGTTGTAGGACGCGATCAAGCCGCAAAGCGGAATGCGCGCCTTGGCGTTGAGCAAAGGCAGCACTGCATCGAAGACCTTTCCACCGACGTTTTCGTAATAGATGTCGATGCCCTTGTCGCAGGCGCGAGCCAGCTCTTGGGCGAAATTCGCGCTCTTGTGGTCGATGCAAGCATCGAAGCCCAGCTCATCGACCACGTATTTGCATTTTTCGCCGCCGCCGGCCACGCCCACGACGCGCAAGCCTTTGATCTTGGCCACCTGCCCCACCACAGAGCCCACGGCGCCCGAAGCCGCCGCCACGACCAGGGTTTCTCCCGCCTTGGGTTGGCCAATGTCCATCAGCCCCATGTAGGCGGTCATGCCGGGCATGCCCAACACCCCCAGCGCCATCGAAGGGCTGGGCAATCCTGAGGGGATTGGAATGACATTGCGCCCATCGCTGATGCAGTGGCTCTGCCAACCCGTGGCGCCCACCACCAGATCGCCTTCCTGGAATTTCGGGTGCATTGAGCGCTCCACGCGACTGACGGCGCCACCGGTCATCACTTCGTCGATTTGTACCGGGGCCGCGTAGGACGGTGCGTCACTCATGCGCCCGCGCATGTAGGGGTCCAGCGACAGGAACAGCGTCTTGAGCAAGATTTGCCCCTCCGCCAGATCCGGCAGCGTCATGTGTTCAAGGCGAAAATTTTCAGCGGTTGGCGCGCCTGCGGGGCGAGAGGCCAGGACGATGCGCTGATTGGAAATCGATGACATGCGGCGTCTCCTTGTTCGTTGAGCGGACACGTATAGGGAGCAGACCATTGCTGAAGGGGCGGCGTTCGATGTTTATTCCGGTATGGCGCGGTGCGGCCTTCGCGAGCAGGCTCGCTCCCACA
>NZ_JAOSHO010000382.1 GCF_025917275.1 Pseudomonas agronomica
TGATTATTTGAATATCCATGAACACCCCGTAGGACAACAACACTTTGCGAGTCAGCTTTTTTCCTAGGAAGTGTAATCCTAAATAGCAGCCAAGGTCGCGGGGCGATGATGTTCTGAAGGGAAACGGACCGAATCAGGTCTTTTTTGGACCTTGGAGCTGCAGCTGTTCCGGGGTGTCGGGGAGTCTTTCGACCAGCGCGAGTTTCTCGGGGGATTGGCGATCACGCCAGGCACGGAACGCACTCAGCTCGTCGTCGAGGGTTTTCATGATCCACGCCAGCACGGCGATATCGTCAAACATGCCAAACATGGGGAGCAAGTCCGGAATCGCATCCAGGGGACTGAGGAAGTACATGAGCCCCGCCACCACCGAGAGCAACGACTTGGCGCTGACCGCCCGGTATTCGCCACGCCAGTAGGCCAGGCACAGCGCCTGCAGCAAGCGCAGGTCGTCCTTGAGCTTGCCCAGTCGACCACCCTCCCGGGCGCCCTTGCTGGCAACGGCAAACAGGAGCGTCGGCAATCTGCCGCGGGCCAGCAGCCGGCCCGCCAAGGGCAGGAATCGCGTGAAATTCCACGGCGCCTTCATTTTTTCTCCCGCTGAAATGTTATCCACACAAATTGTGGATAACCTTGTGAACAGAGCTATGTTTCACCGCTGAAGCCCCCGTTCCATAAGGGCTCGGCTTAGATCGGGCGTTTTTTACTCACATAAAAAAACCCAATATTTCATTGACTTGATGGGTCGACTGCGTCTAGCACAGCGCCCGTATTGCCTATGACTGTGGCCCGCGCCGGGCGTTCGGTTTTTTTCATCATCTACCGAAAGCCGAATGCAACAACGCCCCGCATAAGCGAGGCGTTGTCTTTATAGCAGACGCGATTACTTGGCTGCGTCTTCTTTTGCCGGATCCTTGATAGCCAACAGTTCCAGGTCAAACACCAGGACCGAGTTGGCAGGAATGGCCGGGCTCGGGCTCTGGGCGCCGTAGGCCAGGTCACTCGGGATGTACAGCTTGTACTTCTCGCCGACGTGCATCAGTTGCAGGCCTTCGACCCAACCCGGGATCACGCCGCTAACCGGCAGGTCAATCGGGCTGCCGCGCTCAACGGAACTGTCAAACACGGTGCCGTTGGTCAGCTTGCCGGTGTAGTGAACAGTCACTACGTCGGTTGGCTTGGGCTGTGCGCCGTCGGCCTTCTTGACCACTTCGTACTGCAAGCCGGAAGCGGTGGTGGTCACGCCGGCCTTCTTGCCGTTTTCCTCGAGGAATTTCTTGCCCGCCGCTGCCGACTCTTCACTCATCTTGGCCATGCGCTCTTCGGCACGTTTTTGCAGTGCGGCAAAGGCCTCGACCAATTCTTCGTCTTTCAGCTTCTGTTCTTTCTTGCCGACGGCATCTTCGATGCCCTGGGCAACCGCTTTGGAGTCCAGGTCATCCATACCTTCCTGAGCCAGGCTCTTGCCCATGTTCAGGCCAATACCGTAGGAAGCTTTCTGCGCCGGGGTTTTCAGCTCTACGCTGGTCTGCGAGTCGCAACCCGCGAGTACCAGGCCAACCAGGGCTACCGCCGCCGCCAACCGATGCTGTTTCATGCTATTTCCTTGTTCATGCGCCTAAAGGGCAATCGAGTAAAGCCGCGAGCTTATCAGGCGGCCACGACCAATGGCTACCGGCATGTGAGCCACAAACCGATGATAAGTTCAGGTCGGCAAACGCTTTTTAATCTTGGGTAGATGAAGCATCTGTCATCGATTTCGTACAGGGGACAGGTTGCCACTCCCTGCCGCCCAAGGGTAATGGCCACTTGCCGGCCAAGCGGCGCTGAGGCATAAGGACGTATCAAAAAAACAAGGACGTTACCGTGCGCATCCTCTCTCGCATCCTCCTGCTGATCCTCGCGCTGCTCGTCGTGGTCGTGGCCGTCGTGCTTTATTACGTCGCCAACCCACGCCTGCCGGCCTACACGCCTGTCGAACAGGTGCACTATCTGGACCAATGGAGCACCACCGAGCGCCAGACTTACTATTTCACGCCCCAGGGCACCCAGGTCAAAGGCCTGCGCTACGACTGGTTCACCGCGCTTGAACTGCCGTTTTCGCAGCAGCGCTTCGCGTCGCCGGAATACTTGGCGCGCTTCGGTTTCCTGGTGGACCCGGCGCAAAAAGCCACGCCGGACAACCCCGGCAATTTGCCGGTAGGCTTCACCCGACACCAGAACGCAGGCAGCAGCGAGCAATACCTGGACATCACTTGCGCCGCCTGCCACACCGGCGAATTGCATTTCAAGGGCCAGGCAATACGGATCGATGGAGGTTCCGCTCAACACGTGCTGCCGTCGACTGTTCCGACACTGCGCGGGGGCAGTTTCGGACAGGCCATGGTCGCCAGTCTGGCCTCGACCTACTACAACCCATGGAAATTCGAACGCTTCGCCCGCCAAGTACTGGGCAAGGACTACGACGCCCGCCACGAAGAATTGCGCAAGGCGTTCAAGGTTTCCCTGGACAACTTCCTGCGCACCGCCTGGAACGACACGCACCGCGGCCTCTACCCGACCCAGGAAGGTCCCGGCCGCACCGACGCCTTTGGCCGTATCGCCAATGCCAGTTTCGGCGACGCCATTTCGGCGGAAAACTACCGGGTCGCCAATGCACCGGTGGACTACCCGCAGTTGTGGGATATCTGGACGTTCGACTGGGTCCAGTGGAACGGTTCGGCTCAGCAACCGATGGCCCGTAACGTCGGCGAAGCGTTGGGCGTCGGTGCCACCTTGAATTTCTTCGATGCCCAGGGCAAGCCGTTGCAAGGTGACGCGCGCTACCCTTCCAGCGTACGTGTGCGCGACCTGAACAAGATCGAAGAAACCCTGCAACTGCTCAAGCCACCAGCGTGGCCGGAAGCATTGTTGGGCTCGATCGACAGACCCTTGGCCGCCAAGGGCCGGGCACTGTTCGCCGAGAACTGCGCCGGTTGCCATGTTCCTAACGTACAAGGTCCTGACAGGCCAGTCCAGCAACTGCACATGCTGCCGGTGCAAGTGATCGGCACTGATCCCGGCACGGCCAACAACATCGCCGACCATCGCTTCAACCTGACCAGCCTGCAGTGGGATCCGACCGAGCTGGCCAAACTCGACGTGCAACTGCACCCCACCCCGACAGAACCGTTGGATCTGAGCCAAGTCTCGGTCGCCAAGGGCCTGGCCTATGTCACGGCATTCGTCGAAAACCGCGCCTATCGCGACGCCGGCGTCACCCCCGCCGAGCGCCCGGCCCTGGATGGTTTCGGGCTGCCCATCGGCGTTCGCGAGCTGCGTGCCTACAAAGCGCGTCCATTGGCGGGCGTCTGGGCCACGCCGCCCTTCCTGCACAACGGCTCGGTACCGACGATCTATCAGTTGTTGTCGCCGCAGGATGAGCGGGCAACTTCCTTCTATAAGGGCACGTTCGAATACGATCCGCGGCACTTGGGCTATCGCACGGAAGCCTTTGCCAACGGTTTCCTCTTCGATACCAAGATCACCGGCAACCACAACAGCGGGCATGAATTCCGCGCTGGCGAACGAGGCAACGGCGTCATCGGGCGCTTGCTGCAACCGCAGGAACGCTGGGCCTTGCTGGAGTATTTGAAAGTGCTCGGCGGGCCGCTGGAGTCGCAATTGTAATGATGAACCCCACAGGTAAAAGGATGTTTGCATGTTGATCACGCTCTGGCTGCGCCTCGGCGCCTTTTTGGGCAAGACGCTCCTGTGGCTGCTGGGCCTCGGGCTGCTTGGCTGGGCATTGGCCACAGCCTGGTTTGCCTGGCAAAACAGCGGCCCGGTCCCGGACAAGGAGCAGATACCGCCCGGCGAAAGCGCCATGAGCCAGGACATCATCCAGACCGCCATCCGCATCGTCGACCAACACCGCGAAGGCACGCGTTACCTGCGCGATGCCCATGCCAAGGCCCACGGTTGCGTCATGGCCGAAGTCCAGGTGCCAAGTGACTTGCCTGCGCCGTTGCGCCAGGGTGTATTCGCCGAACCGGGCAAGACCTGGCAAGCGACCATCCGTCTGTCCAACGGCAATGCCTATCCACAATTCGACAGCCTGCGCGATGCCCGAGGGATGGCCATCAAGTTGTTGGACGTGCCTGGCAAGCAACTGCTGGCCGATCGGCAATCCAAGGGTGAGCAGGATTTCGTGATGTTCAATCATCCGAATTTCTTTGTCAGCGATGTCGCCGAGTACCGTCAGAATGTGGCCGCTCAGGCTGACGGAAAGAAGGCAATGGCGTTCTTTCCGAGCCTCGACCCACGCACCTGGCAGATCCGACATTTATTCATCGCCCTGGCGACACTTTCGCCACCGCCGGCCAGCCCGACCCAGACCACTTATTTCTCGGTATCGCCTTATAAATTCGGCGAGGCAAATGCCAAGTTTCGCGTCGCGCCGGACCCGGACAGTTGCCCGGGCTACACCTTGCCGCCGCAGAACCAGGATCTGCCGAATTTCTTGCGTAGCGCGCTGAATCAGCAGTTATCCACCGATCGCGTGCCGGCCTGTTTTGTCTTGCAGATCCAGCGTCAAGATCCGAACAAGTACATGCCGATCGAAGACACCAGCATCGAATGGCAGGAAAGCGATGCACCGTTCGAGACGGTGGCGCGGATCAAGGTGCCGGCACAGGATTTCGATACGCCCAAGCTGAACCTGGCGTGTGATAACCAATCGTTCAATCCATGGTTTGGTGTTGAGGCTCATCGGCCGATTGGCGGCATCAACCGTTTGCGCAAGGCCGTGTATGAGGCGGTCAGCGACTATCGCCATAGCCGCAATGCCGAGCAGTAGGACGGAGGTAAATGACAGACAACAAAAAGCCCGCTCATTGAGCGGGCTTTTTGTTTGGCACTTGGCGTTCAGTACTCCAAGTGCCGA
>NZ_JAOSHO010000383.1 GCF_025917275.1 Pseudomonas agronomica
ACACGCCTACATTGATGCGCCGTGAAAGCGCCGCAGATCGAGCGTGAAGGGGAACTCGTCATCCGTTGCCAGATCGGGGATCGGAAGTTTCCCCGGCGTGTGTCCGATACGGAAGAAGCGCGCCATCCGCCGACTCTCAGCTTCGTTGGCGTTCACCGGCAGGCTGTCATAGTTGCGCCCGCCGGGATGCGCCACGTGGTATTGGCAACCGCCCAGGGAACGTTGCATCCAGGTGTCGAGCACGTCAAAGACCAGCGGCGCATGGACCGGGATGGTCGGCTGCAAGCAATTGAACGGTTGCCAGGCGCGGAAACGTACCCCGGCGACGAACTCGCCTACGCGACCGGTTGGCTGCAACGGCACCGGCACGCCATTGCAGGTCAGCAGATAACGTTGCGGTGCCAACCCCGTGAGCTTGATCTGCAAGCGCTCCAGGGACGAGTCCACATAACGCACCGTGCCACCCGCCGAGCCCTCTTCCCCCAGCACATGCCAAGGCTCCAGCGCCTGGCGCAACTGCAGCTCGATACCGTTGACCGCATAATCGCCGACCTTGGGAAAGCGGAACTCCAGGTGCGCGGCAAACCAGTCGGCGCGCAGGGGATAACCCGCAGTATTCAGCTCCTCGATGACCTCGGCGAAATCCTGCTCGATGAAGTGTGGCAACAGGAAACGATCATGCAGCTCGGTGCCCCAGCGCGCCAGCTTGGCCGGTGCATAGGGCTCACGCCAGAACCGCGCCACCAGCGCCCGCAACAACAATTGCTGGGTCAGGCTCATGCGGGCGTGGGGCGGCATTTCGAAAGCGCGCAGCTCCAGCAAGCCGAGACGCCCAGTGGCGCCGTCCGGTGAATAGAGCTTGTCGATGCAGAACTCGGCGCGATGGGTATTGCCGGTCACGTCGATCAGCAGGTTGCGCAGCAGTCGATCCACCAACCACGGCGGGCATTCCTCACCGGGCTGCGGCATTTGCGCGAAGGCGATTTCCAGTTCGTATAACGCGTCGTTGCGCGCCTCGTCCACACGCGGTGCCTGGGACGTCGGGCCGATGAACAACCCGGAAAACAAGTAGGACAACGACGGGTGGTTATGCCAGTAGCTGATCAGGCTGCGCAGCAAGTCCGGACGTCGCAGGAACGGTGAGTCAGCCGGTGTCGCGCCGCCCAGTACGAAATGGTTACCGCCACCGGTACCGGTGTGCCGGCCATCGATCAGGAATTTCTCGGTGGTCAGTCGGTTCAGTCGCGCTTGCTCGTAAAGGAATTCAGTGCGCTCGACCAACTCATCCCAGCTCGCCGAAGGCTGCACGTTGACCTCGATGACACCCGGGTCCGGCGTGATGCGGAAATTACTCAGGCGCGGATCGCTCGGCGGCTCGTAGCCCTCCAACAATACAGGGCAGCTCAGCTCCTGCGCCGTCGCTTCGATGGCGCTGACCAGTTCCAGATAATCTTCGACCCGCTCCAGCGGCGGCATGAACAGGTACAGCCGCCCTTCCCTGGCCTCTGCGCAGAAGGCGGTGCGAGTCAGCCAATCCGCTGACTGGTCGACCTGCGGTGCGCGATCCTGTTCCAGTGCCGGTTCGCCGTGTTGCTTCAACTGCTCGGTGTCGGGTAACTCGGGCAAGTCCTGGTTCGGGTCGGTGGGATGGATAAACGGGTATTCGGCCGCCGTCACCCACGGCTGGGACGCCAGCGGCAGGCGGTAGCCCAAGGGCGAATCCCCCGGTATCAGCCGGCAATGTTCGTCGCGCAAGTACCAGCGCCCGCTTTGCCATTGGTCGCCCTTGGCAGTACGCGCCAGCGGCAGGACCTGGCCGATCACTTTGTCCAGGCCCTGGCTAAAGACCTTGCGCAACCGCGCGCGCTCCAACGGGTCTTCCAGACGGGGATCCTCGGCCGTCACGTTCGAAGGCAACGTGCCTTCGCGCCATAAGTAATGGAAGTTGTCCTCGTAGGCGGGGAACACAAACCGCGTAGGAATTTTCAAGCGTTCAGCGACACTCGCCAGAAAATGGCCCGCCAACTCGCCATCGGCGCCGTAGTCTTTCTTCTCGTCGGCAATCAATGCGCTGTCATGCCAGATCGGCACCCCGTCACGCCGCCAATAGCAGTTGAGCGACCAGCGTGGCAGTTGCTCGCCGGGGTACCACTTGCCCTGGCCGAAATGCACCAGCCCTTGCGGCGCGTAATGTTCGCGCATGCGCTGGAACAGCTCGGCGGAGAGGCGGCGCTTGGCCGGCCCGAGTGCCGCGGTGTTCCACTCGGCGCCGTCCGGATCATCGATGGAAACGAAAGTCGGCTCACCGCCCATGGTCAGGCGCACGTCGCCGTCCTGCAGGTCGGCATCGATCTGCCGGCCCAACGCCTGGATAGCCAGCCATTGTTCTTCGGTGTAGGGCTTGGTGACCCGTGGCGCTTCCCAGATCCGCTCGACGGACATCTCGTGGCTGAACTGACACTCGCACGGCTCCACCAGACCGCTGATCGGCGCCGCCGAGGATGGATCAGGACTACACGCCAAGGGAATATGCCCTTCCCCCGCGAACAACCCGGACGTGGCATCGAGGCCGATCCAGCCGGCGCCGGGCAGGTAGACCTCGCACCAGGCATGCAGGTCGGTGAAATCCACTTCCGTACCGGACGGGCCGTCGAGGCTTTTCACGTCGGCGGTCAGTTGGATCAAGTAGCCCGAGACAAACCGCGCCGCCAGGCCCAGGTGACGCAACAGTTGCACCAGCAGCCAGGCCGAGTCACGGCATGAACCGGAGGCGTGTTCCAACGTATGCTCCGGCGTTTGCACGCCCGGCTCCATGCGGATCAGGTAGTTGATGTCTTCGCTCAGGCGCTGGTTGAGCGCCACCAAAAAATCCACCGCCGGCAGCGGCGTGCGGTCGATGCCGTCCAGATACGCCTTGAACTTCGGCGTCAGCGGAAGCTTTTCCAGGTAGGGCATCAGCTCATGTTTTTCATCAGCCGCGTAGGTGAACGGGATTTTCTCGGCGTAGGGCTCGAGGAAAAAATCGAACGGATTGAACACCGCCATTTCGGCGACCAGATCGACCTCGACCCGCAGCTCATCGGTCTTTTCCGGGAACACCAACCGCGCCAGGTAATTGCCCTGGGGGTCTTGTTGCCAATTGATGAAATGCTGATCGGGCGAGACTTTCAGGGCATAGGAAAGAATACGCGTGCGGCTGTGGGCCGCCGGGCGCAGGCGAACGATCTGCGGACCGAGTTCGACAGCGCGCTCGTAGCGATAGTGTGTGACATGGTGCAAAGCGACATGAATCGACACGGCGTGCCTCCTGCGGAGCCTGGGCGTTATCGAAAGCGGCGCAAGACTTATGCCATGCAGGCAGGCCGGACACTTTCAACGTCTACTCAAGGCAGTAGAGCACTAAAACCGCGCGATGCCTGTATTGATCTGCGAAGGCCGCACATAAATGCGGCGCGGGGCGGTAGCGAATCGACTCAACGGCGCGGGCGCGAGGCTTTGGCGGACTGGAGGATGCGTTCGCGTTGGTGGCGGATTTCGATGAGTTTGCTGCGCATTTCGCGGTGGCGTTTGCTGTTGAGCAGCAGGAGTCCCAGTAGCGGCAACAGCACCGCAAACACGTACACACCTTGATGCGGCCCATAAGCAAACGTCGGCAACACCGCCGCCAGACAGGCGAGGAAATAACCCGCCACCCACCAGGTCGCCCAGGCACGCCCGCGTGCGATCATGAGATTGCCCAAGACCAGGACAAATACCAGGGCCAATGTGCCGAGCCCGATAAAATCGGTCCTGGCTGACGGTTCCAAGGCGCGCCAATAGGTAGTCCCAGCCAAGACAAGGAGCGTGGACCCAGAAAAGCAGCCCAGCAGGATCGTCGCCATGAAAACCGGAAAGTAACGGGCGAGGAATGGCTTCAGCGACCCGCCACCGATCATTCCGTGAACTCCTCATACAGCCCGACGGCAACAGTCTTCACGGCGCCATCGCCGGTGTAACTGCCAATGATCCCCAAAGCGCCGCCGAGAGAATCCTTTATTTGAGTCAGCGTGGCGTGCCTTATTTCAGCGGAGGAGTAACGCTTGGGCAAGGCGCCCGCTCGTTGCTGCAGTTTGAGCAGCTTGGCGGTAAGACTCGGATCTTTCAGGGTCAACAATTCCTTGGTGAGTTTGCTGCGTTCCTGGCGACTCAGGCCCTTGAGCAACTGATACCAGCTTTTCCCGGTGCCGGCGGCTTTGCTGGCCTTCAGGAGCCGAACAGTTGTAAGGGCCGAGCCACCGACGCCCACAAGGGAAACGCCGTCAAGAATGGGGCTTACGATGTTGTACCAATCGGCGTCGTTCATCTCATCGTTGCCAGTAGGATTGGTTAACTCATTCGCCACCCGCATCCCGCCTATGACGCATTGCGCGGTGCTGGCCGTCGCCGCAGCGGCGCCCAGGGCAACGACAAAGGCACTTGCCCCGGCGGTAAACGGAACAGCGACGCTTCCGCTGAATACCACCACCCAACCGATGACAGCAGCGACACAGGACAAACCGGCATTCATCGACTCAGTCCCGAGCTTTGACTCACGCGGACTGCTTTTTACCTGATCGATGAATTGCTGCGGGGCGATGTATTTCTTTGCCTCGCGCAAGATGATTCGCTTGGGCGCGATGCTGCAAATCGGCTTGAATTCGCGCAGCGTCACCACGTTGTATTCGGAATCGATGTACACCACGCCCGCACCGGCGATGTTGGGGTCGGCATCGATGGCTGCGAACAGACGCGGCAGGTTGACTTGGCTTTCGATGCGTTTGCGGGCCATGAACTGGGAAAAGCTCAGGTCCATGCCGATGCCCGTTGAAGCGCTGCTCATATGAATCGTCCTTGAGAATCGAAAAGTGGGGCTTTATCCACACTGAATACCTGTGGCGAGGGAGC
>NZ_JAOSHO010000384.1 GCF_025917275.1 Pseudomonas agronomica
GCCGAGTTGTCCCAGGCCGTGGCCCGCCTGCAAGCCCAGCTCGATCAACTGCTCGGCGCCACGCCGGGCAATCTGCAACCGGCACTCGACTGGCTGACCGGCACCTTGCACCTGAACCTTGCCAGCGCCGAGCAGATCCTCGATTACCTGGCCCCGGCGCGCCTGGCCTTCGGCGCCCTGCCGTCCCAGGACACCTTGGTGATGGAACGGTTTTTCGACGAGTCCGGCGGCACGCAACTGATCATCCACACGCCCTTCGGCAGCCGCATCAACCGCGCCTGGGGCCTGGCCCTGCGCAAGCGTTTCTGCCGCACCTTCAACTTCGAATTGCAGGCCGCCGCCAGCGAGGACGCCATCGTGCTGTCGCTGTCCACCAGCCACAGCTTCGAACTGGACGAGGTCTGGCGCTACCTCAACAGCCAGAGCGCCGAGCAGATCCTGATTCAAGCGGTATTGGATGCGCCGCTGTTCGGCGTGCGCTGGCGCTGGAATGCCGGCGTGGCCCTGGCCTTGCCGCGCTACACCGGCGGGCGCAAAGTCGCGCCGCAGATCCAGCGCATGAAAAGCGAAGACTTGATCGCCAGCGTGTTCCCGGACCAGATCGCTTGCCTGGAAAACCTCGCCGGCGAGCGTGAGATTCCCGACCACCCACTGGTGGAACAGACCCTCGACGACTGCCTGCACGAAGCCATGGACAGCGAAGGCTGGCTGGCGCTGTTGCGGCGCATGGAAGCGGGCGAGGTTCGCCTGGTCAGCCGCGACCTGCCGGCGCCCTCGCCCTTGGCGGCAGAAATCCTCAGCGCCCGGCCTTATACCTTTCTCGACGACGCGCCGCTGGAGGAACGCCGCACCCAAGCGGTGATCAACCGACGCTGGAGTGATCCGCAATCCACCGACGACCTCGGCGCACTGGACGCCGAGGCCATCCAGGCCGTGCGGGAAGAGGCCTGGCCGACGCCGACCAATGTCGATGAAATCCATGAAGCGTTGATGAGCCTGGCCTGCATCGCCGACAGCGAAGCCCGTGCCGAGCCGTCTTGGCTGGACGGGCTCCGGACCCTGGCCGAGCGCGGTCGCGCCAGCCACATCCAAATCAGTGATGAGCGCGGCCTGTGGGTGCCGCTGGAACGGCTGACGTGCCTGCAGGCGATTTATCCACACGCCCAATGGCAGCCGCCGCTGGCACCGCTGCCGGGGTTCGATGAGCCGTGGGACTGCGACGAGGCCGTGGTGGAAGTGCTGCGCGCGCGGCTCAGTGCCTTTGGTCCGCAACCGTTGACCGCGATCGCCTACCCGCTAGGGCTGTCGCCGGCACAAGCGACCCAGGCCCTGGCCCGGCTCGAACAACAAGGGTATGTGCTGCGCGGTCGCTTCACCCCGGGCACCGCTCAAGAAGAGTGGTGCGAACGGCATCTGCTGGCGCGGATCCACCGCTACACGGTCAAGCGCTTGCGCCGGGAAATTGAGCCGGTGATGTTGCAGGACTTCATGCGTTTCCTGTTCGACTGGCAGCATCTGTCGCCGTCCAGCCAGGGCCGCGGCAACGCGGTGCTGCCGTCGATCATCGGCCAGTTCGAAGGCTACCCGGCCGCCGCCTCGGCCTGGGACAGCGACCTGCTGCCGGCGCGAATCAAGGATTATTCGCCGAGCTGGCTGGATGAACTGTGCCGCAGCGGCAAGTTCGTCTGGACGCGCCTGAGCGCCCGCCAGAAGTTGTCTGCCAGCGCCCTGCGCAGCACGCCGATCGTGTTGTTGCCGCGTACCCAGGTTGCGCTGTGGAGCAGCCTGGGCGAGCAGACGCCGGTCGGCGAACTGTCGCTCAAGACGCAAAAAGTCCATCAGGCCCTCAGTGAACATGGCGCGTTGTTTTTCGATGAATTGCTGCACGAGGCTCACCTGCTGCGCAGCGAACTGGAAATCGCCTTGCAGGAACTGGTCGGTGCCGGGCTCGTGAATGCCGACAGCTTCGCCGGGCTGCGGGCCTTGATCACCCCTGCCAGCAAACGCCAGGCCCGTAGCAGCCGGCGCGGACGCGGGGCGTTTGTCGGCGGCATGGACGATGCCGGGCGCTGGGCCTTATTACGCCGCAGTTCGCCCGCGCCAGAACCCGGCAACCGGCCCGCGCCCACACCGCCCGATACCCTGGAACACATCGCCATGACCCTGTTGCGCCGTTATGGCGTGGTGTTCTGGCGCCTGCTGGAGCGCGAGGCCGATTGGCTGCCGAGCTGGCGTGAATTGCTGCGCACGTTTCATCGTCTGGAGGCACGGGGAGAGATTCGAGGCGGGCGCTTTGTCAGCGGGCTGGCCGGCGAACAATTCGCCTTGCCCGAAGCCATCCCGCTGCTGCGCGAAGCCAGGCGTCGGCCCACCGATGGCAGCCTGGTGGTGGTGTGCGGGGTGGATCCGTTGAACCTCGCCGGCACGTTGCTGCCGGGGGCGAAAGTACCGGCGCTGGCAAGTAATCGACTGGTGTATCGGGATGGGCTGCCGGTGGCGGCGTTGGTTGCGGGCAAGCAGCAGCTATGGGTGGAGTTGGATGCTCAAGGGATGGCGGAGGTCAGGAGCAAGCTCATTCAGAAAGTTTGAGGGTGTCTGGGCGGGCCTCATCGCGAGCAAGCTCGCTCCCACAGTAGGTTTGTGGTGAATGGACAGCCCCCTGTGGGAGCGAGCTTGCTCGCGATGAGGCCATAAGCCTCACCACAAACCTGAAGTAATTATTGAGCTTGATCAGCCTGCTCGCCCCCTGCCTTCGGCTCCTCAACCAACCGCTTCGGCATCACCACCTGCTGTGGATAAGTCTGCGCGAAGTGCACCGACGGCTCGTTATCCACAAGCTTTTTCAATCGCTGGTTGAACGCCCGGCTCACCGCGTACTGCCCGCCCGAGACCGTGCGGAACTGGGCGGTGAGGACTACGCCGTTGAGGTCCATCTTGTCCACGCCGAACACATCCAGCGGCCCTTGCAGGTTGAACTTGAGGAACGGATCCTCGGCAATCGAATCCCCCGCTTCGCGGATCAATTCAATGGCACGGTCCACGTCGGAGTCGTAGGTGAACTGCACCGAGAAAAACGCAAAGGCGAACTGCCGGGATTGGTTGGTCACGGCCTTGATCTGCCCGAACGGCACCGAATGCACGAAGCCCTTGCCGTCGCGCAGGCGCAGGGTGCGGATGGTCAGGCCTTCGACAGTGCCGGCGTGGCCGGAGCTGAGCACCACCCAGTCGCCGATGGACAGCGTGTCCTCGATGATGATGAACAGCCCGGTGATCACGTCCTGCACCAGTTGCTGCGAACCGAAACCGATCGCCAGCCCGACCACGCCGGCACCGGCGAGCAATGGCGCGACGTTGATGCCGAGGTTGGCCATGGTGGTGATCGCGCAAATCACCACCAGGATGATCTTGGCCGCGTTGCGCAACAGCGGCAAGATGGTCTTGATCCGCGTGCTCGGCTGACGAGCGCCGCGCTTGTTGAGCGGTGGTTTCAGCGCCTCCTGGATCGCCGTGTCGAGCACCACCCACGTCAGCCAGGTCACCAGGAAGATCAGGCCGATGCGGCTCAGGGAATCGCTGATCGCCCGTCCCACGGCGTTGCGCGAGGCGAACTCGAACAAAGAGATTCCCCAGATCCGTCCGAGCACTTCGATGAATACCACGGCCATGACAATCCGCAACAAGGCGTGCAGCAAGCTCAACAGTCGCCCCTTGTAGGCGCTGTTGCGCTGGATGGCCTCGGCCCTGGGCGATTTGAAGATGTGCTGGAACACGGTGCTGAGGAACACCGTCGCGATCAGCAGGAGGGTGGTGAACAAGGCGCAACGCAGGGCCTTCTGGTTGTCTTCGCCGACGCCGATCAGGCTCACCGCCGAAACCAATACCATCAACAGGATCGGCCAATACCAGAGGCCGGAAAAGATCCGCAGGGATTCTTGCAAGGCCGGTTGCTTGAGACGCTGGGCCAGCGGCCGATTGCGGATCAGGTGGGCCACGGGCCGGCGCATGTGGATCACCAGCCAACCGAAGATCAGCGAAGCCAACAGGCCGGTGAACACCGCGACGCTGCTGGTGATATTGCCGCCCAGTTGGCGGGCGATCTGCGGGCTGGTCAGGGCATCGCTGAGGGCCGCCAGGAAGCCGATCAGGAACAACGGCCGTGGGCTGAAACGCCGGATGATCGTCACGGCACGGCGTTTATGGCCGGCGTTGAACATCACGATCACGCAGAGCAGCACCGAGGTGGAAACAATGCCGCTGCTGGTGGCGTAGGCGAAACACAGCGCGAGGGCGCGACCAACCGAGACTTGCAGGTAATGGCTGACGTAAAGGGTCAAGGGCAGGCAGGCCACGGCCGGCAAGGTGTACGGCAGCAGATAACCGAGCAGGTCCCGCACCCGCTGGCGAGTGAGTAGCCAGCGGCGCCGACCGAGACGTCGCACCAGCAAGCGCGCACCGGCCCAGAGCAGCGCGAAGGTCCCCAGCCACACGCCTGACAGCAACAGGAAATCGCCCGCTATCCGCCAGGACGAACGGGACGTCTGGTCCACCAGCCGATCCACCTCATCCGCCGCCCTATCCGCCCGCAGGCGCCAGGCGTCCACCAGGCTCTGGTCGAGGTCGAGCTTGTCCTGGACATCGTCGATGCTCGAACTGATCGCCCCCAACAGGCCGCCTTGCACCAGCGGTTCGGGTTCAGCCGGGGCTTCGGCGGGTTTGGAGGTGCCCGGCACAGCAGCGGTCCCGTAGGCGCAGGTGCCGGTCATGGCCAGCAACAACAGCAGCAATACAGTGCTCAATCGAGACAAAACGCGGGGCTCCTTCGCACAGGGGTCGGTAAGGAACTGATCAACAATGGGCCGGCAAGTTCGCTCGGAAGGCCAATACAAAACCCGTGGCGAGGGAGCTTGCTCCCGC
>NZ_JAOSHO010000385.1 GCF_025917275.1 Pseudomonas agronomica
TTCGCTCGACAGCTCCTACGCAGGTTGGCAGGCCCGGATATGAACTCAATCCTCCATATCCCGTCTCATAGGAGGAATTAAGTCCCGACTCGCGCTAAACTGCGCGGGTTTTCCGCCCCCTATTCTTCGGAGCCGTCCATGTCCCGCGTTACCTTGAGTCGCTATTTGATTGAGCAGACCCGCAGCAACAATACCCCTGCCGATCTGCGCTTTTTGATCGAAGTGGTGGCGCGTGCATGCAAGGAGATCAGCCACGCCGTGTCCAAGGGCGCGCTGGGCGGTGTCCTGGGCAGCATGGGCACCGAAAACGTGCAGGGCGAAGTGCAGAAGAAGCTCGACGTCCTCTCCAACGAAATCCTGCTGGAAGCCAATGAGTGGGGCGGTCACCTGGCCGGCATGGCGTCCGAAGAAATGGACAATGCCTACCAGATCCCGGGCAAGTATCCGAAAGGCGCCTACCTGCTGGTATTCGACCCGTTGGACGGCTCGTCGAACATCGACATCAACGCGCCGGTCGGTACGATCTTCTCGGTACTGCGCTGCCCGAACGAGTACCTGAGCCAGAACGAAGCCCTGAACGAAAAGGCCTTCCTGCAGCCAGGTACCGAACAAGTCGCCGCCGGTTACGCCATCTACGGTCCTCAGACCATGCTGGTATTGACCCTGGGCCACGGCGTGAAAGGCTTCACCCTGGACCGTGAGATGGGCAGCTTCGTCCTGACCCACGAAGACATCACCATTCCTGAGACCACCCAGGAATTCGCCATCAACATGTCCAACCAGCGTCACTGGGAAGCCCCGGTACAACGCTACGTCGAAGAGTTGCTGGCCGGTGAAGAAGGTCCGCTGAAAAAGAACTACAACATGCGTTGGGTCGCTGCGATGGTCGCCGATGTACACCGCATCCTGACCCGTGGCGGTCTGTTCATGTACCCACGCGACAGCCGCGAGCCGTCCAAGCCGGGCAAGCTGCGCCTGATGTACGAAGCCAACCCGATGTCGTTCCTGGTGGAGCAGGCAGGCGGCGCTTCCACCGACGGCCACCAGCGCATCCTCGACATCAAGCCTGAAGGCCTGCACCAGCGCGTGGCGGTGTTCCTCGGCTCGAAAGAAGAAGTGGCGCGCGCCACGGCTTACCACAAGGAGTAAATCATGGCCGAGCCCTGGCAGCCGTTGCTCGATTGGTGGTTTGGCACAGCCGAAAAACCAGATGAGATCGCGGCTGACAAGGGCAAGCTGTGGTTTGGCAAAGGCCATGATCGCCAGGCACGAGAGCGCTTCGGTGATCTGGTCGAGCAAGCACTGGCCGGCGGATTGACCGATTGGGCGCAACGCCCGGAAGGTTGGCTGGCCCTGGTGCTGCTACTGGATCAACTTCCGCGGATGATCTTTCGCAACGCGCCCGAAAGCTTCTCCGGCGACCTGCGTGCCCAAGCGCTGGTGGCCCAGGGCCTGGCGGCGGGTTTCGACCGGCAACTGCGACCGATCCAGCGTGTATTCATCTACCTCGTCCTCGAACACTGCGAAAACCTCGCGGTGCAGAACGAAGCCGTGTCGCGGTTTATCGAGCTGGTCCGGGAGCAACCCGAGGCGCAGCGGGCGGTGTTTGAAGACAACCTGGATTATGCCGAGCGGCATCAGAAGATCATTGCCCGGTTTGGACGCTTTCCCCATCGCAATGCGGTGTTGGGGCGCGAGTCCACGGCGGATGAGCTGGAGTTTTTGAGCAGGCCTGGGTCCAGGTTCTAAATTGCGTCGTGGCTGCTGTTGCCATCGCGAGCAGGCCCGCTCCCACAGTAGATCACTGTCTTTGTGGGAGCGAGCCTGCTCGCGAAAAGGCCCGCAAAAGCACTAGATCCGGAAACTCCCCACCAACTGCTTCAACCGCGCCGCCTGCTGCTCCAGGTCGGAACAGGCGCGCAAGGTGGCTTGCAGGTTTTCCACGCCTTCCTGGTTCAAGGTGTTGATCTCGTTGATATCGACGTTGATCGATTCCACCACGGCGGTCTGTTCTTCGGTGGCGGTGGCCACGGATTGATTCATGCCGTCGATCTCGCCGATGCGCTGGGTCACGCTGCCCAGGCGTTCGCCCGCCTGGTTGGCGATGCTGACGCTGCCTTCGCTCTGGCGCTGGCTGTCGGTCATGGTCAGCACCGCTTCCCGCGCGCCGACCTGCAGTTCTTCGATCATCTTCTGCACTTGCTGCGCTGAATCCTGGGTGCGGTGGGCCAGGTTGCGCACTTCATCGGCGACGACCGCGAAGCCGCGACCGGCTTCACCGGCCCGGGCCGCTTCGATGGCAGCGTTGAGGGCGAGCAGGTTGGTCTGCTGGGAAATGCTGGTGATCACCTCGAGAATCTGGCCGATGTTCACCGTGTTGCTGTTCAGGGTTTCGATGTTGCCGCACGAATCGCTGATCTTGGCCGACAGCTGCTGCATCGCCGTGATGGTTTTATCCACCACTTGCTGGCCATCTTCGGCCAAGTTGCGGGCCTCGCTGGAGTGCTGCGAGGCGAGGGCGGCGTTCTGGGCGATTTCCTGGGCGGCGGCGCCGAGCTGGTTGATGGCCGCGGCCACGCTGCTGGTGCGCGAGGCCTGCTGGTCGGAGTTGAACATCGACGAGTTGGAGGCGCTGACGACACGCAGGGCGACTTCATTGACCTGGCCGGTTGCCGAGGCTACTTCGCGGATCGAGGTGTGGATACGCTCGACGAAGCGGTTGAACGAGGTGCCCAGCGCGCCGAATTCATCATGGCCGTGGATGGTCAGGCGGCGGGTCAGGTCGCCTTCGCCTTCGGCGATGTCGTGCATGGCGCGGCCCATGGTCAGCAGCGGTTGCATCAGCACGCGGATCAGCATGCCCAGCAGCGCGATGATGAACACCACGGCAATGGCCATGGCAATCAGCGCCGAGGTGCGGAACTCGCTGAGCATCGCGAGGGCTGTGTCTTTATCAAGCACCAGCGCCACGTACCAGTTGGCACCGGGGACGCCGTTGACCTGGGTGAACGAGATGAATTGGGTCTTGCCGTCGAGGTCGACTTCTTTAACGCCCGGACTGATTTGCGGCGCACCGTTGGGATAGGCCTCGGCGAGCGTCTTGAGCACACGCTTGCTGTCCGGATGAACGAGGATCTTGCCATCGGCGCTGACGATGAACGCGTGACCGTGGCCGCCAAAGTTCAGCGAGTTGATGATGGTGCTGACGCTCGACAGATCGATGTCCGCCCCGGCCACGCCAATCATCTGGTTCTGACGCTGTACCGGCGTGGCAACGGTGATCACCAGCTTGCCCGACGAAGCGGCGATGTAGGGTTCGGTGACGATGGTCTGCTGGGCGCTGTTGGCGGCCTTGTACCAGCCACGGGCGCGTGGGTCGTAATCGGCGGCACGATTGCCGGCCGGTACTGAGAACATCACGCCGTCGGTGCCGCCGAAATAGCTGAGCTGGAAATTGCTGGTGTAGGCCGGCAGGCCCACGGCGCGTTTCAGGCTGTCGGCAGCGCTGCCGTCGACAGCGATTTGCTGGGCCAGCGATTGCAGCAATTGGATTCGGCCTTCGACCCAGGTCTGAATGTTACGGCTGGTCAGGCTGCCGAGTTCCTGCATGGACGTCTCGGTGCTGCTGTTGAGGCTTTGTCGTTGGCGGTAGTCGTTGAACAGGATGAAACAGGCGAATGCGACGGCCACCACAAGGGCGGCAGCCAACAGGATTTTGTGGCTGAATTTCATGTTTCTGGTCATTAAGAACGCTACCGCGAAGGGACGGGTCAAAAAAGGGAGTCAATTTGCCATAACGCAGGATTTTGCGCTGTTACTTTTTATCGGCCCGCAAGCCCGGCTCATCAGGCTCCGGGGCAGTTATCCCGACGAAAGGCACGACCCCGTCACACTCTGACTGATTCATCGGTGAAACACCTCTGCACGGCCAATAAATACTGGGGGAGTCGGGGAACCAGATAGGGGTTTTCTCTTCTAAGGTTCAGGTTGGCACCCTGCCACCTCCCTTCCGTTCCAGGAGTTACACCATGTCGCTGCGTTCTATCGCCCTGCTGTTTATGTGCGTCGTGTTGACCGCATGCAGCAAGGTCAACCAGGAAAACTATTCGAAGCTGTCGGCCGGGATGCCCAAGGCCGAGGTCGAGACGTTGCTGGGAAAACCGACTGACTGTTCGGGCGCGCTCGGCATGTCCAGCTGCACCTGGGGCGACCAGAAAAGCTTTATCAGCGTGCAGTACGCCGGTGACAAAGTGTTGATGTTTTCTGGCCAAGGCCTGAAGTAACTGAAGTAAACCGGGGCCAAGCGCCCACGGGAGAAAAAAATAATGATGCGGTTAGTTTTTGTGCTTTTGGCTGGCCTGGTATTGGCCGGCTGTGCCACTTCTGGCGTAGACCCGTTGGCGCCCAAGACCGTCAACAGTGTCAATCTCAAGCGTTACCAAGGGACCTGGTACGAGCTGGCCCGCCTGCCGATGTATTTCCAGCGCAACTGCGCGCAATCGGAAGCTCACTACACCCTCAAGCCTGACGGCAATGTGGACGTGTTCAACCGCTGCCTGACCTCCGATTGGAAGTGGGAAGAGGCCAGGGGCACTGCTTACCCGCAAGTGCCAGGCAAGACCGACAAGCTCTGGGTCGAATTCGATACCTGGTTCTCGAAAGTCCTGCCGGGCGTGGCGAAGGGCGAATATTGGGTGCTGTACGTCAGCGATGACTACAAGACCGCCATCGTTGGCGACCCCAGCCGTCGCTACCTGTGGCTGCTGTCCCGTACGCCAACGGTCAAGGTCGATGTACGCGAAGAGCTGCTGAGCAAGGCGCGGCAGCAAGGGTATGACACGACGCGGTTGGTCTGGCGTGCGTCGGACCGGCAGATGGCCAAGACTTCGGACTGATGCGGTAAAACACC
>NZ_JAOSHO010000386.1 GCF_025917275.1 Pseudomonas agronomica
AGGTCGAGGGTAGGGCTGACGTTGATGCCCAGGTGGGCGAATTCCGAGCCTTTGGCCGCTTCGTAGAGTTCAGACGCGTGAAGCAGCGCCTTGGAGGGCATGCAGCCGACGTTCAGGCAGGTGCCGCCCAGGGTGGCGCGGCCTTCGACGCAGGCGGCTTTCAACCCAAGTTGTCCGGCTCGAATGGCTGCGTTATAGCCGCCGGGTCCACCGCCCAGAATGATCACGTCGTAATTGCTCATCACCGATCTCCCGCATGGCTGAAAAAATTATGCTCATAATATGAGCGCGTCGAACGATCACGGTCAAGGCTCAAGGCCTATCGTGAAGAATTCAAAACAGAAATTTCACAGCAATAGTTATAAGGTAACGACACGTAACGGAACGGCAGTGGCGTAGACCACAAGTCCGGATTTTGATCGCCACGAGCTGGGGTGGTATGCAAGTCGATCTTGAGGTTGAAGACGCACAAGTGGCCGAATGGCCGCGCTTCCAGCAGGCCACCTTCCAAGGGCGGCGCTTGAAGCGGGTTGCGTTTGCGTTGGGCTGTCTGGCAGGTGTCGGACTGGTGCTGGCGTTTTTCATCGGTGTGTTTTCACCCCAATCGGTGTGGCCGTCCTTGTTGGTCGGTCAAAGCGCCGGCCTGTGGGTCTTGGTGGCGGGCCTGCAATCGGCGTGGTGGGTGACGCAATGGCGCCGCGCGACGCTGCAGCCGGCTGTGGATATCTCGCCTGTGCCCAGCGAGCCTGTTGATAACCTGGGCGCCTACGAGCGACTGCTTGAGCGAATCAGCACGCGGTGGAACGGTTTGTTGAAGCAAATCGGGGCGCCTGTCTTATGGCTTGCCGGCTGGGCGCTGCTGGTCTTGCTGAGTCTGGAGCAAGCCTGGAACCTGGCTTTACCGGCGGCTTCCCTCGGTGTGGTGGCCAGTGTTGGCGCGGTGGTGTCGTTGTCATTGGCGTTTGGCTTGTTGGTGTTCGAACGTCACTTGGCGCAACAACCCGCGATCGAGTGGCCAGAAGCACGGCCGCTGGCGCAACTGACGCGAGTGGGGATCGTCGTCCTCGTGCTTGGCGCTTTCTGCCTGCTCTTTGCCGGGGAAACGTCAGTCTGGCCGGCGCGCCTTGCGGTGCTGATGGGTGTATTGCCGGGGCTGGTGGCGCTGGAACTGTTGCTTCGTGCAGTGCTGGCATTATTCAGCCCGCGGCGCGAGACGTTGGAGCCAACGCTGTTGGGGCGAAGCGTGGTCGCCGACCTGATGCGCTGGCCACCGCAGCCGCTATTGGCGCTGCAGCATGAGTTGCACAATCGCTTTGGCATCGACCTGCGCCAGATCTGGGCGTTCAGCTACATGCGCCGGGCATTCTGGCCGGTAGTGGCGGTGGTGTCGCTGATAGGTTGGTTGCTGACGGGCGTGCATGAAGTACCGCTGCAAGCGCGTGGCATTTATGAGCGCTTCGGCGAACCGGCGCAGGTTTTCGGCCCGGGTTTGCACGTCGGACTGCCTTGGCCGTGGGGCAGGGTGCTTAGCGTCGAGAACGGCGTCGTGCATGAGCTGGCAACCAGCGTCGGCGATGCGCGCGTCCCTGCCGAGGCCGAACCGGCTGAAGGCCCGGCTCCCACCATGGCCAATCGGTTATGGGATGCCAGCCACGTCAACGACAAATCCCAGGTCATCGCCAGCCAGCGCGCCGATCAACAGAGCTTCCAGATCGTCAACATGGACGTGCGTTTCGTCTACCGCATCGGCCTGACGGATGCCGCGGCGCTGGCGGCGACTTATAACAACACGGATGTGCCGACGCTGATTCGCAGCACCGCCAGCCGCATCCTGGTTCATGAGTTCGCTTCACGCACATTGGACGGTTTGTTGGGGGTTGACCGGGTCAATCTGGCCGACGAAATCGGCAAGGCCGTGCAGGCTGACTTGCAGTCGCTCGACAGTGGCGTGGAAATCCTTGCAACCGTGGTCGAGGCGATTCACCCTCCGGCCGGTGCGGCCAATGCCTACCACGGCGTACAAGCCGCGCAGATCGGTGCCCAGGCGTTGATCGCCCGGGAGCGTGGCGCCGCTGCGGAGCAAACCAACCAGGCGCAACTGCAGGCCAGCAATGCACACGACCAGGCCGAGGCCAACGCCCGCGAAATCAACGCCACCGCCCAGGCCGCGGACCTGCGCTTTGAAGCCGAACGCAAAGCCTACGCGACGGCCGGCCACGCCTTTGTGCTTGAGCAATACCTCGGGCAACTGAGCCAAGGGCTGGGCAAGGCGAACCTGCTGATCCTCGACCATCGCCTCGGCGACAACGGCAGCCTGCCGACCATCGATCTGCGAACCTTCACATTGCCGACGGACTCCGTTTCGCCACGTAGCCCTGTCCAGCCAGGAGCTGCCCATTGAGCCAGTCTTCTTCACACGACCATCACGACCATACCGATCACGGCCATGCGGGCCATCACCACGGGCATCATCACCACCATCATGGCGAGCCGCATCCCGCCGGGCCGTTTCCTTGGCGACGGATGGGGTGGGCGGGGCTGCTGGTGGCGTTTGCAATCGCGGCGGCGAGCCTGGTGCAAGTGCGCTCGGGCGAGGCCACGGTCATTACGCGTTTCGGCAACCCGGCGCGGGTGTTGCTGCAACCGGGCCTGGGCTGGCGCTGGCCGGCACCGTTCGAGGCAGCGATCCCGGTGGACTTGCGGCTACGCACCACCTCCAGCGGCTTGCAGGATGTCGGTACGCGGGACGGCCTCCGGATCATCATCCAGGCCTATGTGACGTGGCAGGTGCAGGGCGATCCTGACAATGTGCAGCGTTTCATGCGTGCGGTGCAGAATCAGCCGGATGAAGCCGCGCGGCAGATTCGCACCTTTGTCGGCTCAGCCCTGGAAACCACGGCCGCCAGTTTTGATTTGGCCAACCTGGTCAATACTGATGCAAACAAAGTCCGCATTGCCGATTTCGAAACCCAACTGCGCCAGCAGATCGAGCAACAATTACTCACGACCTATGGCGTGCGGGTGTTGCAGGTTGGCGTCGAGCGGCTGACCTTGCCCTCGGTGACGCTCAACGCGACGGTGGACCGTATGCGCGCCGAGCGTGAGACCATCGCCACGGAGCGTACGGCCATCGGTAAGCGCGAAGCGGCGCAGATTCGTTCAGCGGCTGAACGTGATGCGCGGGTCTTGCAAGCCGATGCCACGGTCAAGGCCGCAGACATCGAAGCGCAATCGCGGGTGGAAGCCGCCGACATCTACGGCAAGGCCTACGCGGAATCGCCTCAGCTTTACAATCTGCTGCGCTCGCTGGACACCTTGGGCACGATTGTCGGCCCGGGTAGCAAGTTGATCCTGCGCACCGACGCAGCGCCATTCCGCGTCCTGGTGGACGGTCCTCCCACCGCGGAACTGAAGGACGGTAAGCGACCATGAGTTTGGTTCCACGTGGAACAAATGAGTTGTCGAGTCCATGGATTCAGGCGGGGCGCCTGGCCTATCTCGCGCTTTATGCCGTCACGGTGTTGGCCGCGTTGGCCTGGATCTTTTCGAACGTTCGGCAAATCGATCCGCAGGACCGGGCGGTGATCCTGCACTTTGGTGCGCTTGATCGAATCCAGAACGCGGGTCTTTTGCTGGCGTGGCCGCGTCCCGTGGAACAAGTGATTCTGCTCCCGGCGGCGGATCGAGTCCTGGAGCGCAGGGTGGAGAATTTGCTGCGTTCGGATGCGGCGCTGCAAGCGGACCGTGTGGCCAGTTTTGCCTCTCCGGTCAGCGATGCCCTGGCAGGTTCCGGTTATTTGTTGACCGGCGACTCGGGCGTGGTGCAACTGGATGTACGGGTGTTCTACAAGGTCACCGACCCTTACGCCTTCGTTCTGCAAGGCGAGCATGTCTTGCCGGCACTCGACCGCCTGGCCACCCGCAGTGCCGTGGCGCTTGCCGCTGCTCGGGACCTGGACACGATCCTGGTGGCTCGCCCTGAGCTGATGGGCAGCGACAGCCAGGCCGCCGAACGTCGTGAACGCTTGCGTGGTGATTTGGTACAAGGCATCAACCGACGGTTGGCTGAACTCGCCGCGACAGGGCAGGGCCTGGGCATCGAAGTGGTCCGGGTCGATGTGCAATCGAGCCTGCCGGGGCCGGCGGTCAATGCCTTCAACGCCGTGCTCACCGCCAGTCAGCAGGCCGACAAGGCGGTCGCCAATGCCCGCACCGAAGCCGAGAAGCAAAGCCAGGCAGCCCGCCAGGATGCTGATCGTGCGGTGCAAGTCGCCCATGCCCAGGCCAGCGAACGGCTCGCCAAGGCGTCGGCCGATACAGCCTCGGTGTCCGGATTGGCGAAGGCCCAAGGCAGCGATCCGCAAATGCTGCTGCGCCTGTACCGTGAGCGCATGCCGGGCATTCTTCGTCAGGCCGGTTCAGTAACCACGGTCGATCCAAAGGACGATTCCCGTCTGATTATCCAGGGAGCCGGACAATGACCGCTCAAGCTGCTGCTTCACCCATGTTGTCTTCCGCCGAGCAGCGTTCAGCCGCTCGGCAACTGACCCTGGCGATGCTCGCCCTTGGTTTGCTTGCGTTGGGCCTGGCATGGCGTGGCTGGTCGCCGGAACAGAGCGGCGTCAGTCAATTGCTGTTGGGAGTAGCCTCGCTGTTGGTCGCAGTGCCGGTGATGCGGTCCGCCTGGTACAGCCTGCGTTATCCGAGCCTGCATGGCATCACCGATCAGTTGATCGCCCTGGCGATGCTCGGTGCCTGGGCCACCGGCGATCTGCTGACGGCTGCGTTGTTGCCCATCATCATGGTATTCGGCCATGTGCTGGAGGAGCGTAGCGTCATCGGCTCCCAGGAAGCGATTCATGCCCTTGGCCAACTGACCCGCAGCCAGGGCCGCAA
>NZ_JAOSHO010000387.1 GCF_025917275.1 Pseudomonas agronomica
GAGATCAGCGTGTAACGAGCGGTTGGCGTATCCCCAATCGACTGATCCACACCGCCGCCAAAATCACCGACCCACCCAGCAGCAACCGGCCCAGCGCCTCGTGCTGGTTCCAGATCAGCAGGTTCACCAGCAGCCCCACCGGCACGTGCAGGTTGTTCATCACCGCCAACGTGCCGCCATTGACCAGGCAGGCGCCTTTGTTCCACCAATAGAGGCCCAGGGCGGTGGAGACCAGGCCGAGGAAGACCAGCACGCCCCATTGCAACGGAGCTTCGGGCCAGAAATTCGTCTTGCCGAACAGCAGGAACGCCGGCAACGCCACCATCAGCGCACCGAGGTAGAAATAACCGAAACGCCGATAGTGCGGCAGGTCGTTTGGGTGACGCGCCACCAAGTGTTTGTACAGCACCTGCCCGGCCGCGTAGGTGAAGTTGGCCAGTTGCAACAGCAAGAAGCCCATGAAGAAATCCGGGTTGATCCGGTCGTAGCGAATCACCGCCGCGCCGGCCACGGCCACCAGCGCAGCGATCAGGGCCCACGGATTGAAGCGCCGATTGAGGGCGTCTTCGATCAGGGTCACGTGCAGCGGCGTGAGGATGGTGAACAGCAGCACTTCCGGCACCGTCAATACCCGGAAACTCAGATAGAGGCAGACGTAGGTCACGCCAAACTGCAAGGCGCCAATCAACAGCATGCCGCGCATGAACGACGGTTCGACCTGGCGCCAGCGCGTCAGCGGAATGAACACCAGTCCCGCCAGCACGACGCGCACCAGCACCGCGAAATAACTGTCGACATGCCCCGCCAGGTATTCGCCGATCAGGCTGAAGGAGAACGCCTGGATCAAGGTCACAAAAACTAGATAGCCCATACCGCCCCTCGTTTTGAATGGCGGCGAAGATAGCGGTTTTTGGCGGTTGTCGCGAATCTCTGGATAGCCATCAGCGCCGGGGATGTCAGTGAGCATGAAATTGAGATATAGAGGATGGCTGGCCGAGAGCTGGGCACAAGGATGGCAATCCATAAATGATCAAATGGGACATCAATCGTTATGGCGGTATCAAAGCAAGGTAAGCGCAGTTTAAAACGGGTCTGCGTAGGTGTACTGGTCGCGTTCCTGGCGGTCGGCATCCCCCACGGTTTCGCAGAAAACAAGGACGCCAAAGGAATGCAGAATATTAAGTTTCAAAAAGTCATCGACCTCAGCCATATCATCAGTCCGGACATCCCGCTCTGGCCTAACGATCCTCCGGTGACATTCGACGTAGTGGCGTCCCAGGAAAAAGATGGTTATTACTTGCGGCGCTTCAGCATAGGGGAACACAGTGGAACCCATATGAACGCGCCTAATAGTTTCCATCCCAATGCGATCGGGATTGATGCCTATAAGCCGGAATCCCTGGTGCGTCCGGCAGTGGTGATTGATATGCGACATCTGGCCCGGGGCAATCCCGACTACGTGATTGGCATCAGCGATATAGAAAAATGGGAACACGTCCATGGACGCATTGATCAAGGCGCTGTTGTATTGTTTTACACAGGCTGGCAAGCCCTGTGGAACGACCCGAAGCGGTTCATAAATGAAGATGAGAAAGGCCCGCATTTTCCCGGTATAGGGGCCGCGACGACCAAGTTCCTGCTCGAAGAGCGTCATATTGCAGGGGTCGGCATCGATACGCACGGTGCCGACCCAGGTCAAGATACGATCTATGCCACCAACAGTCAGATTCTGGAGAAGGACGGCATCGTTTTGGAGTGCCTGAACAATCTCGATCAGCTACCGGCGAAGGGCACCACTCTGGTCATCGGCGTGCTCCGATTGAAAGAAGGATCAGGCTCGCCTGTTTCGGTGATGGCATTCATACCCTGAGCCTCACTTCAGCTCGACATTAAATCCGCTACCGGAATGCTGGCCTGATGGTCATCCCGGTAGTGGGTTGCTCGCTGGAGTACCCGAGTCAAAGCCTGAAAATTTGCCGGCTTGGTTAATATGTCGTCCGCGCCAGCCGCCCTGAAACGTTCGATCTCGCTCGAAAAGGCGCTCGCAGTAAAAGCAACGATGTAGCACGTGTCTCCTGCCGGTAACTCGCGAATTTTACGAACAGCCTCCAACCCATCCATAACAGGCATATTGATGTCCATCAGAATGATCCCAGGGATCGAAGCCATGCAGTGTTGGATCGCTTGAAAGCCATCTGCAGCAAGTTCAGGGTAATACCCAAGTTCTTGTAACATCGCCGTGGCGACCTTCTGACTCACAGGATGATTCTCCACCAATAGAATCTGGTGAGGGTAGGCTTGGGCAAAAGACGAGTCAAAATCAACCGTCGCATGATTGTCATCAGAGGGTACTGTTGAAGCAGAAACAAGCTCCACGGGAAGTGAAAAGGAAAACGTCGACCCCACACCGGGCTGACTCGTAAAGGACAAAGTTCCTCGTTGCGCCTCAACCAGGTTCTTGCATATGGAAAGACCCAGCCCACTCCCGGTAAAACGTTGTCCAGCAGGCCCTTTAAGCTGGGCAAAGGGCTTGAAGAGGTTCTCTTGCAGCTCCAAGGGGATGCCTATGCCAGTATCGCAAATGGAGAAATCAAATCGAGCTTGAGGGCCATGGCCACTGGTCGCAATCATGAGCGATATTTTCCCCGCTTCGGTGAACTTGACCGCATTACCCAACAGATTCATCAATATCCGGCGAAGGCAATCGATGTCGGTTTTAATCAACGCCGGCACGTCCGGCGAAATCTTTATCTCAAACGCTATCGACTTGTCCTGAATGTTTTGCCGGATTATTTCGATCGTGGATGAAACCAGTCCTCTCACGTCAAAAACACTGGATTTCAACTCAAGCTTTCCCGCTTCGATCTTCGCAAGGTCAAGGATGTTATCAATAAGAGAGAGCAAGGTTCGCCCGCTGCTATCAATGGTTTTCAGCAAATGATTTTGTTCGCGATTCAGAGCGGAACGAGCCAATAGCTCCGTCGCTCCGATAACCCCATACATGGGCGTGCGGATTTCATGACTCATGGTGGCCAAAAATCTGGTTTTTGAACGATCCGCCTCTTCAGCAGCATTTTTCGCTCGATTCAAGACCTGCTCGTTGATTTCCAATTGTTGAAGATGAACACGCATGCGCAACAAATCAACCACAAATAAAATGCTAAAAGCCAAGAAGACCAGAATAGCAAGGACAATATGATGCAGAGAATCCTCCCTCAGTTTCTGGTAGTAGTCCGCCAACGTAATTTCCGCCCCCACCACATACAACGTACCGTCTTTTGATTTTAGTGGGACAAAGACGGCGCGAAAGTCGCCCCAATGATCCGAATAGTCGATCCATGTGGGTTCGCTGCGTTCAAAACTGTCGAGCAAAGCCTGGCTGGCATCTGGATAAGGATCGAAGAAGCGTACAAAATTTTTCTCCTGGATTTCTCGCTTCGACGCGCTGGAACTAACCAGATAAGCTTTTCCCTCTCGCTTGATGACACTGTATACAAAGGCCGTGCCCATTGAATCATTAAAGCCGGAAAGTTTTTGAATGGTATCCCAGTCCTGGGTTTGCGACTTGGATTGCTTGCCGACTAGATGGTCATGGTAGCGGTCACCCAGGATGGCCGATGCGCCCAGGGCAGCATGAAGCAGTTTGTTATTGATGTTGTCAGTGAGAATCCCCTGAGTTTCGACATACAGGTAATAAATATAGCCACTGACACCGACTATATAAATCAAAAGTAAAGCCCATGTTTTCCGTTTGAGTTTAAACATATCACAGCCTCCATACTGTAACTCCCAGCATAGGTTGTGAATAAAAAGAAAACCACAGCTTTATTCCATCAGGCTCTGAGCGGCCGCCATGAATGATTGACCAAAAGGCCAGCTTTTCTTTTCACTGCCCATGCCTGCGCATCAGTTCCTGGGTCAGAACGCGTTCAGGTAACGACCATTTTCCAGGCAAAAAAAAGCCCGATCTCGCTAAAGCGTTCAATCGGGCTGATGCACTCAGGAGCAATAAGTGCAAAGGGAGGTTCGATGCGCAAAACGGTTTGAAGGGAAGCGCCGAGTCACTAGACCACCCGGCGATTACCCTAGGATTAACGGCTCAGGCGACCTGGGAAAGCTTGGCGTTGGCCTGGTTCAAACCCTTCTCCTGGAAGTCGCCGCCCAGGTTCATGCCCTCGGCATGGATAAACGTCACGTCATGGATACCGATGAAGCCCATGACCTGGCGCAGGTACGGTTCCTGGTGATCGGAAGCGCCACCGGCGTGGATGCCGCCGCGAGCGGTGAGCACGAAGGCGCGTTTGCCGGTCAACAAACCCTGGGGGCCGGTGGGGGTGTACTTGAAGGTCACACCGGCACGCAGCACGTGGTCGAGCCAGGCTTTCAAGGTGCTGGGGATCGCGAAGTTGTACATCGGCGCCGCCATCACCAGTACATCGGCGGCCAGCAGCTCTTCGGTCAGTTGGTTGGAGCGCTCCAGCGAAGCATTCTCGATGTCGTTGCGCTGCTCGACCGGTTTCATCCAGCCACCCAGCAGGTTGGCATCCAGGTGCGGCACAGGGTTGATGGCCAAGTCGCGGACACTGATTTCATCGGCCGGGTGTGCGGCTTTCCATTGGCTGATGAAGGTCTGGGTCAATTGACGGGAAACCGAATCTTGCTGGCGGGCACTGCTTTCGATGATCAGGACGCGGGACATGGCTTGTAGGCTCCATCTGAAAATGTTGTCAGTCGATGGAGTGAAGGTTAAGCGCGATCATATCGATGAAAAAGCGCAAATAATTGCTGCAATACATCGATATTTTCGTTTATAAGCGGAGCAAGCTTTATGACGCTGCCCCGCCGCTGGCTACTTAGGCTTGCAGGTCAGCTCGATGCGCAG
>NZ_JAOSHO010000388.1 GCF_025917275.1 Pseudomonas agronomica
AGGGACGGCGGCGATCTTCTTTGACCGCACAAAAACCAGGCGAAAACGCCAGTTTTAACTTCACCCTTGTAGACCGTCTTGCCCACCCCCATATTGGGGCGACCGACGCGTGAAGGAATTCAACTTGAGCGACCTTTTAAACCGCCGCCTGGCCCTGCTCGGCGAGCGCGCCAACCTCTCCCTGCTCGAGCAGTGCCTGCACGGTATCGAGCGTGAATGCCTGCGCGTCACGGGCGATGGGCGCCTGGCGCAGACCCCGCACCCCGAGGCCCTGGGCTCGGCACTGACCAACGAACAGATCACCACCGACTATTCCGAGTCGCTGCTGGAGTTCATCACCCCGGCCTTGGCCAACCCGGCGGATACCCTGCGCAGCCTCGACAGGATCCACCGGTTCGTCTACAGCAAGCTCGGCGACGAATACCTGTGGAGCCCTTCGATGCCGTGTCCGCTGCCGGCCGAGGAAGAGATTCCGATCGCCTATTACGGCACCTCGAACATCGGTCGACTCAAGTATGTCTATCGCAAGGGCCTGGCCCTGCGCTACGGCAAGACCATGCAATGCATCGCCGGGATCCACTACAACTTTTCCCTGCCGGAAAAACTCTGGCCGCTGCTCCGTCAGGACGAAGGCGTCGACGCAAGCGACCGCGACTTCCAGTCGTCGGCCTATATCGCGCTGATCCGTAACTTCCGCCGCTACAGCTGGCTGTTGATGTACCTGTTCGGCGCCTCACCCGCCCTGGATGCGGGTTTCCTGCGCGGCCGACCGCACCAGCTGGAACAACTGGATCCGGACACCTTGTACCTGCCCTACGCCACCAGCCTGCGCATGAGCGACTTGGGTTACCAGAGCAACGCCCAGGCCGGCCTGACGCCTTGCTACAACGATCTGGCGAGCTACACCGACAGCCTGCGCAAAGCCGTGGCAACACCGTACGCACCGTACGTCGAAGTCGGCACCCACCAGGACGGCGAATGGGTACAGCTCAACACCAACATCCTGCAGATCGAAAACGAGTACTACTCCAACATCCGTCCCAAGCGCGTGACTTATACCGGCGAGCGGCCGATCCAGGCGCTCATGGCTCGCGGGATCCAGTACGTCGAAGTGCGTTGCCTGGACATCAACCCGTTCCTGCCGATGGGCATCGACCTGACCGAGTCGCGGTTCCTCGACGCGTTTCTGCTGTATTGCGGCCTCAATGACAGCCCGCAGCTGGAAAACAACGAGTGCAGCAATGCCACCGGCAACTTCCTGACCGTGGTCAAGGAAGGCCGCAAGCCAGGCCTGCAATTGCAGCGCCGGGGGCAAGCCGTGGATATGCAAGCCTGGGCCCTGGAACTGCTCGATAACATCGCCCCGCTGGCAGCATTGCTCGACCAGAGCCAGGGTGGCGACGCCCACCGCCAGGCGTTGGACGCGCAACGGGCAAAAGTCCGCGACCCATCGCTGACGCCCTCCGCCCAGGTACTGGCTGCCATGGCCGAGCACCAGGAAAGCTTCGCCCAGTTCTCCCTGCGCCAGAGCAAGGCCCACGCCGAGTTCTTCCGCGCCGAGCCGTTGGCGACCGAAGAGCAAGCTGCGTTCGAGCAGACCGCTCGCCAGTCCCTGGCCCAGCAAACCGAGCTGGAGCAGAACGAAGTCGGGGATTTCGACGTGTTCGTAGGTTCGTACCAGGCGAGCATTCTGGCGATCAGCAACTAGATACCCCCGCACATCCCGTAGGAGCTGCCGAGCGTAGCGAGGCTGCGATCTTTTGAACTTTCGCTTGAGGCTCAAGCGTTAGTGGCAAGATCGCAGCCAGTCCAGCGGGAGCTTGCGCCCTCGCCACAGGGGTTTCGTGGCTTCTCGATAGACTTTTTCGCAGATAAGCTAATTCGAAAAAGTTATTTATTTTCTAATTCTTAGATCATTTAGTCTCCTCCAACGCCGACTCTCCGGCGGCCTGTTGAGGAGCTTCACCATGTCTCTGAGTTTCCCCCTTCGCCTTCTCGCGGCCGCCTCCCTGGCCGCGACGAGTCTTTTCGCTCAGGCAGCCGACCTCACCGTCGCCTACCAGACCACCGTTGACCCAGCCAAAGTCGCCCAAGCCGACGGCGCGTATGAAAAAGCCACCCAGGCCAAGATCGCCTGGCGCAAGTTCGACAATGGCGCCGATATCATTGCCGCCATCGCCTCGGGCGACGTGCAGATCGGCTACCTCGGTTCCAGCCCGCTGACCGCCGCCATCACGCGCAAGGTTCCAGTGGAAACCTTCCTGATCGCCACCCAGATCGGCGCCGCCGAAGCCTTGGTCGCCCGTGACGGTTCCGGCATCAAGACCCCGCAAGACCTGATCGGCAAGAAGATCGCGGTGCCGTTTGTCTCCACCGGCCATTACAGCCTGCTCGCCGCGCTGAAGCACTGGAACATCGACCCGTCGAAAGTCACCGTGCTCAACCTCGCCCCGCCAGCCATTATCGCGGCCTGGAAACGCGGCGACATCGACGCCACCTACGTCTGGGACCCGGCCCTGGGCGTGGCCAAGGAAAACGGCAAGGTGCTGATCACTTCAGCCGAACTGGCCCAGTTCGGCGCACCGACCTTCGACGCGTGGATCGTGCGCAAGGACTTCGCCCAACAGCATCCCGAAATCGTCACGGCTTTCGCCAAAGTCACCCTGGACGCCTACGCCCAGTACCGCAAGGATCCGCAAGCCTGGCTGGCCGATGCGTCCAATATCGACAAGCTGGTGAAGCTCTCCGGCGCCAAGGCCAGCGATATTCCGTTGTTGTTGCAAGGCAACGTATTCCCGCTGGCCGCCGACCAGGTGCTGAGCCTCGGCGCCCCGACCACCCAGGCGATCACCAACACTGCCGCGTTCCTCAAGGAGCAGGGCAAAGTCGAAGCCGTGCTGCCGGATTACGCGCCGTACGTCAGCGCCAAATACATCACTCGCTGATCGAAAAAGGAGACGCCGAGATGGCCTTGCTACAGCTGGAGCGCATCAGCGCACAGTACCCCGGCGCAACGAAACCGGTACTGGCGGATATTTCGTTGACCCTGGGCCCGCAGCAGTTGCTGGTCGCCCTCGGCCCATCTGGCAGCGGCAAGACGTCGCTGCTCAACCTGATAGCCGGGTTCGTCGAGCCGAGCGCCGGGCAGATCACCCTCGACGACGTGCCGGTGTCCGGCCCCGGCGCCGAACGTGGCGTAGTGTTCCAGGACGATGCGCTGTTGCCTTGGCAGGACGTGCTGGCGAACGTCGCTTTCGGCCTGGAACTGGCCGGAGTCGCCAAGGAAAAACGCGAGGCTCGCGCCCGGGAAATGCTCGCCTTGGTGGACCTGGCCGGTTTCGAAAAACGCCGCGTCTGGCAGCTGTCCGGCGGCCAGAAGCAACGCGTCGGCCTGGCCCGCGCGTTGGCGGCCGACCCTCGCGTGCTGTTGATGGACGAACCTTTCGGCGCCCTGGACGCCTTCACCCGCGAGCAGATGCAAGAGCTGTTGCTGCAAGTCTGGCAACGCACCGCCAAACCGGTGTTCCTGATTACCCACGACATTGAAGAAGCTGTGTTCCTGGCGACCGATCTGATCCTGCTGGCACCCGATCCCGGGCGGATCGTCGAGCGCCTGAGCCTGGATTTCGGCCGCCGCTACGGCGCTGGCGAATCGGCCCGGTCCATCAAGTCCGATCCACGCTTCATCGAGACCCGCGAGCACGTGCTTGCCAAGGTGTTTTCCCAACGCAGCGCCACTCGACAACAGGAGCGCGCATGAGCAGTTATGAAGTTCCAGCCGTGGCCGGCGATGCCGTGACCTCGCGCGCGGCCGCCCCCGTTCGGCGCAGCCTGAGCACACGCTCAATCAGCGGGCTGACGCTGGTGGTATTGCTGTTTATCTGGTGGGCAATCACCGCCACCGGGCTGATCGAACCGTTGTTCCTGCCGCCGCCCTCCGCCGTGCTGCAGAAGGGTTGGCTGTTGGCAACCAGCGGCTACATGGATTCGACACTCTGGCAACACCTGGGCGCAAGCCTCGGGCGAATTGGCCTGGGCCTGTTGTTCGCAGTGCTGACAGCCGTGCCGGTGGGCATTGCCATCGGCGCCAACCGTATCGCCCGTGGCGTGCTTGATCCGTTGATCGAGTTCTACCGACCGATCCCGCCCCTGGCTTACCTGCCGCTGATCGTGATCTGGTGCGGCATCGGCGAGCTGTCGAAAGTCCTGCTGATCTACCTGGCGATTTTCGCCCCGATCGCCATCGCCACGGCCACCGGCGTGCGCACCGTCGACCCGGCCAAATTGCGCGCCGCACAATCCCTCGGCGCCACGCGGGCGCAACTGATCCGCCATGTAATCGTGCCCAGCGCGTTGCCGGACATTCTCACCGGTATCCGCATCGGCCTGGGCGTGGGTTGGTCGACGCTGGTCGCCGCTGAATTGATCGCGGCCACCAGCGGCCTGGGGTTCATGGTGCAGTCGGCGGCGCAGTTCCTGGTCACCGATGTGGTGGTGCTGGGAATCCTGGTGATCGCCCTGATCGCCTTCGCCATGGAAATGGGCCTGCGCGCCCTGCAACGCAAGCTGGTGCCGTGGCACGGCCAGGCCCATTGATACGCCAATGACCACGCCGACCATTCGGCGCCCATCCGAGAGAACGACCATGAGCCGCCCGACCGTAACCCCTTTGAGTATCGCCCTCGGCGCGCAGATCAGCGGGATCGACATCAGCCAACCGCTGAGCCCGGAAGACCGGGACTTCATCGAGCAGGCGCTGCTGGAACATCAAGTACTGTTTTTCCGCGACCAGCCGATCGAACCGCCGCAACAGGCTCGTTTCGCTGCGTATTTCGGTGACCTGCACATTCATCCGATCTACCCCAACGTGCCGGAGCAG
>NZ_JAOSHO010000389.1 GCF_025917275.1 Pseudomonas agronomica
TGGCGGCCTGGTCCTTGCTGTCGCCCTTTTCCAAACGGGTCACCATCATTTCCACGGTGATCATCGCGTCGTCCACCAGCAGCCCGAGGGCGATGATCAGCGCGCCGAGAGAGATCCGCTGCATGGTGATGCCGCTGTATTCCATGAAGACGAACACCATCGCCAGCACCAGCGGGATCGAGCAGGCCACCACCAGCCCGGCCCGGATGCCGAGGCTGATGAAACTGACGACGAGCACGATAATCACCGCCTCGAACAATGCGCTGGTGAAACCGCCAACGGCCTCCTCCACTACTTCGGCCTGGTCCGACACCGTGTGCACGCCGACGCCCACCGGGAGGTCGGCGGTCAGTTCGTTCATGCGTGCGTGCAGCGCCTTGCCGAATTCCTGGATGTTGCCGCCCTTCTTCATCGCGATGGCCAAGCCAATGGCCGGCGTGCCGTTGAAGCGGAACATCGGCGTGGCGGGGTCGACGTAGCCACGGCGGATATCGGCTATGTCCGCCAGTCGATAGAAACGATCGTTGAGTCGCAGGTTGACGTTGGCCAGGTCCTTTTCCGATTGGAACTGCCCCGACGTACGCACGGAAATCCGCTCCGGCCCGGCGTCGATCACCCCGGCCGGGGTCACGGCGTTTTGCGATTGCAGGCTCTGCACCACTTGGCGTTGGTCGATGCCCAGGGCTGCGAGTTTGCGCGTGGAGAAGTTCAGGTACAGCACTTCGTCCTGCTCGCCGACCATCTCCACCTTGCCCAGGCCAGGCACGTCGCGGATCTCGGCACGTACTTGCTCCACGTAATCGCGCAACTGACGCATCGACAGGCCGTCGCCGGTGAAGGCGTACACCGAGCCATAAACGTCGCCGAATTCATCGTTGAATCCCGGACCTTGCAGGCCTTCAGGGAAATCACCACGAATGTCGTTGATCTTCTTGCGGACCTGGTACCAGATCTCCGGGATTTCCTTGGCGCCCGTGGTATCGCGCAGGTACACGAACACCGTGGACTCACCGGGCCGGGTGTAGCTCTTCACATAATCGAGGGAGTCGAGCTCCTCGAGTTTTTTCTCGATGCGGTCGGTGACCTGCTTGAGGGTTTCTTCCTGGGTCGCGCCAGGCCAGCGGGTCTGGATGACCATGGTCTTGATGGTGAACGACGGATCCTCCTCGCGGCCCAGGTTCATGTAGGAGAACACGCCCATCAGCAGCGCGACGAACATCAGGTACCAGACAAACGACTGATGCCGCAGGGCCCATTCCGATAAGTTGAAAGGCCCTTTCATCGTGCGTCCTCGTCGAGTTTCACTTTTTGCCCCGGCTGGAGACTGTTTACGCCAGCGCTGACCACGCGGTCGCCGGGCTTGATGCCGTTGGCCACCAACACCGAGTCGTCCGACCGTTCGAGCACCTGTACGTCCCGGGGCGAGACCGTCTGGTCCTGCGGGTTGACCAGCCAGATTCGGGTCTTGCCATCCACTTCTTGCAGCGCACTGAGCGGCAACTCGATGCGCGGCTCGATGGCCGAGCTCAGGGTCACGCTGATGGCCGTGCCCAGGCGAAATCCGGGCGGCGTATCAGTCAGGGTCAGGCGTGCGCGGCGCGTGCGGGTGGCGCTTTGCGCCTGGGGTTCGATCTCGCGCACGATGGCCGTGGTGCGGGTCGCCGGGTCGAGTTGCGCGGCAACTTCGAACACCACGTCCTCGGGCAGGCGCTCGGCCAATCCGGCCGGCAAGTCGATGACCGCTTCCTTGATGTCCGGGCGAGCCAGCGTCACCACCTGCTGGCCGGCGGTGACCACTTGCCCGGCCTCGGCATTCCAAGCCGTGACAACGGCGTCGTGGTCGGTGCGAAGCTCGCTGTAGTTAAGCTGGTCGCGGGCCTGGTCCACCGCAGCCCGGGCCTGGTCCAGGGAGGCGGCGGTGGTTTTCAGGTCGGTCTGGGCGACGTCCAGTTGCGCCTGGGCGCCGACGCCACGGTCGAACAATTGTTGCTGGCGACGGGCGTTGGCTTGGGCATTGATGTACTGCGCCTGGATCCGCGCGAGGTCGCCCTGGGCGGCGCGCAACTGGTTCTGCTGGTCGGTGGGGTCGAGGGTCGCGAGCAAGTCGCCCTTCTTTACCTCGGCGCCGACATCAACGTTGCGGCTGGCGATGCGGCCCGGCACCCGGAAACCCACGTTGGTTTCGTAGCGCGCCTGGATATTCCCGGCGAAGCGGCCGAGGGCCTGTTGATCGAGGGCCCGAACCTCGATGGACAACACCGGTCGCACCGGCTCCGGCGGCGCTTCTTCCTTCGAACAGGCGGCCAGCAGCAGGCCGGCCGAGACCATCCACAGGCGCTTCATGGCAGGGCTCCTGTCGGGGCTTTGTCGTGGTTGTTTTCAGCGATCTCGACGCGCACGCCAGGATGGAGCAATTGCCCGCCGGCAATGATGATCTTCTCACCGCCCTTGAGCCCGTCACTGATGATGACCTTGCCGGTCAAATAGCGGCCGACCGTGACCGTCTGCAACTGCGCCTTGCCCTCGCTGTCCACCAACCATACGGCCGGCTCGCTGAGGTTCTTCGTCAGTGCCGACCAAGGCAACTCCACGGCGGTCTTTCCGGCGGATTTGGCCGTGGCGCTGACCACCGACCCCAGGCGCATGCCTTCAGGCAAGTCGTTGAGCGTGACCTTGACCTGCACGGTACCGGTCTCGGCGGACACCGCCGGGGTGATCTCGCGCACGGTACCGGTGGTCTTGATGGCCGGGTTGTCCAGCAGGCTGATGGTGATCTGCGGGTCCGATGGCGGTTCGCGCAGCAGTGATTCATAGATGTTGAACACCGCGTCGCGCTCGCCGTCCCGGGCCAGGCTGAAGATCGGCTCCGTGGCCTGGACCACCTGGCCGACTTCGGCCTGGCGCGCCGTGATGATACCGGGCGCCTCGGCGATCAACGCCGTATAGCTCAGCTGTTCCCGAGCATTGGCCAGCTGTGCCTGGGCTGCCGTCAGCGCGCTCTGGCTGCTGCGCAATTGCGCCTGGGCCGTGTCGTATTCGCTCTGGCTGGTGTAGCCCTTGGGCAAGAGCTTCTGCTGGCGCACAAAGGCCGCCGCGCTCTGCTTGACCCGCGCCTGTTCGGCGGCCACCTGGGCTTCGGCGGAGTCGACGTTGGTCTGCAAGTCACGAGGGTCGAGCCGGGCCAGCACTTGGCGGGCCGAGACCCGGTCGCCAACGTCGACTTTGCGCTCGATGATCTTGCCGCCCACGCGAAACGACAGATCGGCTTGAACTCGGGCCTGGACATCGCCGGTCAGCGTGACCGAGGCAGCATATTCACTGGGCGTGGCTTGCTGTACGAACACCCGAGGCAAGGCTTTTGCCTCGGGTTTCTTGTCACCGCACCCCGCCAACAACGCACACACGCCCAAGCCAACAATCAATTTGATTCCGGGACCAGTCATGCAGACTCCTTTGCGTTGTACCGACGTACCAGTGACGATACGACTGTGAGCTTAGAACAGGGTTCACCGAATACAATGGATACATCGCCCTCTGTAGGAGCTGTCGAGCGAAGCGAGGCTGCGATCTTTCCTCAGCCAATTGAATCTCAAGTGAAAGATGAAAAGATCGCAGCCTCGCTTCGCTCGTCAGCTCCTACGGCCCATGCAGCAGGAGATATGCATGCTCAAGACATTGGCGGTGGCCAACTACCGGTCCATCAATAAGTTGGTCATCCCGCTGGGCCGGCTGAACCTGATCACCGGCCCCAACGGCAGTGGCAAATCCAATCTGTATCGCGCCCTGCGCCTGTTGGCGGAGACGGCGCAGGGCGGGGTGGTGAATGCCTTGGCCCGTGAAGGCGGCCTGGATTCGACCTTCTGGGCGGGACCGGAAGAAATCAGCCGGCGCATGCGCAACGGCGAAGTACCCGTCCAGGCAACCGTGCGTCAGGGCACCAAGCGCCTGCGCCTGGGATTCGCCGCTGAAGACTTCAGCTATTCGATCGCCCTGGGCCTGCCGGAGCCCAGCCGCTCGGCTTTCTCCCTGGACCCTGAAATCAAGCGCGAATGCATCTGGGCCGGTCCGGTGTTTCGACCGGCCAGCCTGCTGGTGGACCGCAACGGGCCCATGGTCCGGGCCCGCGAGCGGCGTTCCTGGGATGTCCTGTCCCAGCACACCCCGACCTTCGACAGCCTGTTCGATCAGGTCGGCAGCCTGCGTGCCTCGCCGGAGGTGCTGCAAATGCGCGAGTTCATCCGCCGCTGGCGTTTCTATGATCATTTTCGCAGCGACGCCGACGCCCCGGTGCGCCAACCCCAACTCGGCACCCGCACCCCGGTGTTGCATCACGATGGCCGCGACCTCGCCGCCGCGCTGCAAACGATCCTTGAGATAGGCGACTTCGAGGCGCTGCATGCCGCCATCGGCGATGCCTTCCCGGGCGCTCATCTGCAGATCGACAAGCTGCAAGGTGGACGTTTCGCCATCGCGTTCCAACAGCACGGCCTGCTGCGGCCACTGACCGCCGCCGAACTGTCCGACGGGACCTTGCGCTACCTGTTGTTGGTGGCCGCCCTGCTCACGCCGCGACCGCCCTCGCTGATGGTCCTCAACGAACCGGAAACCAGCCTGCACCCCGACCTGTTGCCAGCCTTGGCGCGTTTGATCATCCGAGCCTCGGCCAATTGCCAGGTCTGGGTCGTATCCCACGCCACGCGCCTGATTGCCGCGCTGGAACAGGATGAGCAGTGCAATTGCATCGTGCTGGAGAAAGACCTCGGACAGACCGGGATTGTCGGGCAGCGGGCGCTGGATGAGCCGGCATGGCATTGGCCGGATTGAGTGGCGCCTGATAAACCGAATCGCGAGCAAGCTCGCTCCCACA
>NZ_JAOSHO010000039.1 GCF_025917275.1 Pseudomonas agronomica
ATAGAGGTAGGGACGACTCAGGTGTTCCTCGCCGGTGAAGGCCAGGACGTCGAGGTGGGCGTCGAGGCCGGAGATTCGCAGGGTGTGGCGGCTGTGGTCGAAGAAGGTCGGCATGGGCATGTTCATTGCGCATGCTCCTTGACGACAGTCTCGGCGGCGTCCGCGCCATCGACGAAGCGCAGGGTAATCCCCTCCTCCTGGCAATAACCCAGGTGCACCCCGCGTGTGCGCAACTGCGCGGCCCGACGTTGCAGCAATTGTTGGCTCAGCACCGGCAGGATCTGTTCGTTGAGCAGGCTGTCGATGTTGCGCGCCCCGGTATCGGGCAGCAGGCAAGCCGCAACCAAGGCCTCGCTCAGGGCGTCATCGATGTCACAGGCCAAGCCGTAGTGGCGCTGCAAACGCTTGGCCACCTGGTCGAGCTTGATGGCGACGATGCATTGCAGGGCGTCGACGTGCAGCGGGCGATAGATGAGCGTCTGGAAGCGCGCCAGCAGGGCCGGCTGGAAGTGTCCGCGCAGGATCGGCCGCATGAGCTCATGCAGTGTGCTGTCCGGTGCGTCGGGTTGCTCCAGCAGACAGGCTTGCAGTGCGTCGCTGCCCAGGTTGGAGGTCATGAGGATGACGGTGTTGCGAAAGTCGATCTCGCGCCCTTCCCCGTCACGCATGAAACCGCGATCGAACACCTGGTAGAACAGGTTGAGCACGTCGTGGTGGGCTTTTTCCACCTCATCGAGCAGCACGACGCTGTAAGGCCGTTGGCGCACGGCTTCGGTCAGCACACCGCCCTGCCCATGCCCCACGTAGCCGGGTGGCGAGCCCTTGAGTTGGCTGACGGTGTGGGCTTCCTGATATTCGGAAAGGTTGAGCGTGATGAGCGCTTTTTCTCCGCCGAACAGGCTGTCGGCCAGGGCCAGGGCGGTTTCGGTCTTGCCGACGCCGCTGGTGCCCACCAATAGGAAGACGCTCAAAGGCCCCTTGTCATCGGTGAGCCCTGTCTTCGCCGCCCGCAGGCGCTGGGCCAGCGCATTGAGTGCAGGGGCTTGGCCGATGACGCGCTCGGCCAATTGTTGTTCCAGCTCCAGCAGGTGGGTTTGTTCGTCCTTGAGCAGGCTGCCCAGGGGCACGCCCGTCCAGTCGGCGATCACCTCGGCCACGCTGCGGGCATCGACGTCGAGGAACAACAAGGGTTGCTTGCCCTGGATTGCATCCAGTTGCCGCTGCAAGCGCGCGCACTCGGCCCGCTGCATGGGCTCGGCCTCGCGAGCGTCGAGCAACTGCTGGGACAACTCGAGCACTTGGCCGTATTGACGCTCCAGCTCGACCCGAGCGTGCTCCAACTCGGCGTGTTGCGCAGCGATTTGCATCAGCCGTTCGGTGTCAACGCTACCGCCCAGGCCTTGGTCCGCGTCCAGGGCCTGGCGCTCCAGTTCGAGGGCGACTTGCCGCGCCTTGACCCGGACCAGCGCCTGGGGTTCGCAATCGACACTCATGCGCACCCGCGCGCTGGCAGTGTCCAGCAGATCAACGGCTTTGTCGGGCAACTGGCGCCCCGTGAGGTAGCGCCGCGACAGGCTGACGGCAGCCTGCACCGCCGCATCCTGGATGTGCACACCGTGGTGGCTGGCGTACCGGGCCTTGAGCCCGCGCAACATCAGGCAGGCATTGGCGTCATCCGGCTCGTCGACCTTGACCTGCTGGAAGCGTCGCTCCAATGCCGCATCCCGTTCGAAGTATTGCTTGTACTCACTCCAGGTGGTGGCGGCGATGGTGCGCAACTCGCCACGGGCCAAGGCGGGCTTGAGCAGGTTTGCCGCATCCGCGCCCCCCGCCTGGTTGCCGGCGCCGATCAGCGTATGGGCTTCATCGATGAACAGCAGGATCGGGGTTTCGGCGTGCTGCACCGCATTAATCACGCTCTTGAGGCGCTGTTCGAACTCACCTTTGACCCCGGCACCGGCCTGCAACAAGCCCAAGTCCAACGCCCGCACGCTGACCGACTTGAGGCTGTCAGGCACGTCGCCTTGGGCGATGCGCAGCGCCAGCCCTTCGACCAGCGCGGTTTTGCCCACGCCGGGCTCGCCGACCAGGATCGGATTGTTCTTGCGTCGGCGACTCAAGATATCGATGACCTGGCGTATTTCATCGTCGCGACCGAACACCGGATCGATCTGGCCTTCCCCGGCCCGGGCAGTGAGGTCCTGGGTGAATCTGTCCAACAGCGCCCGCCGCACATCGGGCATCGCGGTAGCGCCGACGGCAGACTCGCTCAACGCCCCGTCCGTCCCGCCGACGACGAGCGCTTGCGCATCGGGACGCTCTTCGGAGATGTGATCCAGCAACCCGGACAACCGCTGCAACTGCGGCTCGCCAAGGCTGAGCAAGGGCCAGGCCGCTTCGCAGGCCAGCAGGCCGGGAGCGTCCATCAACGCCCCCAGCAGATGGGCGGAGCGCAGCCGTTCGTTGTCATCATCCAGCGAGGCGCGCAACCAGGCACTCTTGATCAACTGCTGTAACGGCTCCGACAGCTGCGGCTTGGCCTGGACGCTGCGCGGCAGGTTATCGAGGTGGCTGAGCAAGCCACACCAAAGCGCCTCCAGGTCCAATTCGTGACGGCGCGCGATGACGGTCAGGTCGCCCTCGCCCTGCCCCAGCAACTTGAGCAGCCAATGCTCGATGGTGATGTGCGCATGGGCCCGGCTCTGGCACAGCGACGCCGCGTCGCTCAGGGCTTGGGCGCAATAGGGATTCAGACGGCGAAGCAGACGCGTGGGGCTCTGTACCATGGGTGGCATCCTTGTGCGGGTTTCGGTTGTGATCGGGCAAGCGATGGGCGAAAAACGGATGTGCTTGGCTGAGCGCCCGCGAACGGACGCTCAACCCAGCACACCGGCAATCGACAGGCGCAGGCGGCCTGTCGAAGCCCGCGCGTCAGGCGCTTTGGCGCTCGCTCCAGGAATCGGAGTGGATGATGTTGCCGTCCTTGTAGGTCCAGGTGACCTTCTCGTAGCGCAACTCAATCTGTTCCAGGTGGTTGTGCTTCTCCTTGGTCGGGTCCTTGATGTCGTGCATTTTTGGCGCGACTTTCACCACCTTGACGTTCTCCAGCTTGGTGATGAAGTACTCGACTTCCTGCCCGGCATCATCGATGCGGTACCACTTGAACTCGGCGCTCTTGAGGGTCTGGCCGGTCGTCACGGCCTTGTAGAGGTAGGGACTGGAAGCGTCGATTTCCTTGGAAAACAGGAACGGCGTGTGAACCCGCGCGCCCGTCAGCTTGCCGGTGCTGTTGTCGGTCGGGATGTACAGGCTGTGGTCCTGGGCGATGACTTCAATGCTGCCCTCGCGCTTTTGCACATCCACCGAACCCTTGATCTCTGCGCCGCCGTCATCTTGCAGCCAGAGGTAAACGGGAATTGCCATGTGAAGCTCCTTTTCATAGATCGTCGCGGGATGCGACGGGGGGGTGACTGTCCGGCCCTGTCGTGGGGAATACGCAAGCGCCCACCTCAGGTACCAGACGGATATCGACGCGACGGTTGGCTGCGCGCCCCGCCTCGGTATCATTGCCGGCAATCGGTTGGCTGGCGCCGAACCCCTGCACGGCAAAACAGCTGTCGGGAATGCCGCCCACCTGCAGCATCCATTCATGCACGGCGGCAGCACGTTCGCGGGACAACCGCAGGTTCTGCGCGGCATCGCCCGTGGCATCGGTGTGCCCGGCGATGACGATCAACCAGCCGGGCTGGGCCTTGATCCCGACCAGCGCATTGACCAGCACCTTGGTGGAGTCAGGCTTGAGCCGCGCGCTGCCCGGACTGAACAGCGACAAACTGTCCAGTCTCACCGGCTGGGAAGCTGGCAAAGTCATGGACCCGGACGACACCCGGCGATGGGAAAGAACCGCCAGCAACGGCTCACGCAGAGGGGCGCCGCGATACAATCCCAGGCCCAACGAAAGGGGCTCGCCGTGTCGGTGATAGGTGTCCAGGCGATGCGCGGCTTCACCGAGGACGGCCTCGGCTTCCTGACGCCGATGGGAGGTTTGTTGCAGTTGCGACTCCACCGCCAGGAGCGGCGCATAACGACGCAGGTCGTCAGTGACCTGGCGCACCAGCAAGGTGTTCTGCCATGCCGAATTGACCAGGGCGACCGCGCCAGCGATTCCGAACATCCATATCGCCAGGACGCTGGCGTGCTGTCGGGACGTGCGCTGGGCACGCAATGGAATCAGGCTCAGCACAGTATCCGGAAACGGCAACACCGCCTTCGTGATGGCTCGCCTGGGGTCGACCAGCGCTACCTTGTCGCGTAGCCGCTGCGCCCAGAGATTCCCTTCCACTCCTTCAGTCGATGCGGGTACCGGCCTGATGACCCAGCACACCGCCGAGCTTCGATCCGCACCGACAGCACGAGCATTGAAGTGCGGCAGCACGCTCTCGTGCAGCCATTGCACTGCATTGTTCAACTGCACGCCGGCCTGCATCCGCATCGCCCGCAAGGGTGAGTCGGTGGGCTGCCGGAGCCAATCGGCCAGGTCGACGCTGGCTCCGGCATCAAGAACGCGAGGACTCGGCTGGCCACCCGTCCAACAGAACCACGGAGCCTCGCACCGCGGTGCATGGAAATAGCTCACGATCGTCAGCGGCATTGACGTCCCATGACCCGCCAGCGTGACTTGATGACGAAACGTCCGTATCCGCCCCGCCAGTTCAGCTTCATCGCTGTGTGCCGCGGGGTTGATGATGAACATGACACTGAGCTGAGCGCCCCATCCCGGACGCAACGCCAGGATGCTCTCGGTCACATTGGGGAGCTGATCGAGCGCCGGTACACGTACATAGCAACCTTGATGGGTCACCCGTACGGCCAACTCCAGTTCGGGGATACTGCCGAACAAACCGTCCAGGCCATCGCCGCAGACCAGCACCACAGGCCGACGAAACGAGGCTGGGGGCACGGACACGTTGGCGGCGAGTTTCACCGATTCACGCAAACGCGCGACACGCCGGTTGGCCATGACCCAACCCACCGCCGTGACACTCACCATGCCCAGCATGACGACCACGCGTATCCATGCGGCAAGCGGGAGCATGAGCAGCAATGCCAGGACAAGGATCCCGGCCCATAGCCAAAGGACTCGTTGCAACTGGATTGTCATAAGGCGCCTCACGCCTGGCCGGGCATGAGGGAAGCAACCACGCCGGTCAGCCAGCGGTCCATCGTCCACCAGATGCCGACGAGCAGTAGCGCCACCGCCATGCCGTGCATCCAGGGGGATCGGTACCGGGCCAGGCGACCGCCCTTACGGGTCACCAGGCTTGCGCTGATTTTCAGAGAGGTGACCCGTGCTTCGAGGGCCTCCAATACTTGCTCGCGCCCAGGGTCGGCAAGGTCCGCGTAACGACCTTTGAAACCCAGCATCAGGACTCGATGAAACACCGTCAGCACCCGCGGATCCGGTGACGATTCGCGCAACACCAGGCGAATCTCCTCGTAGAGGGACTCACCGGCCTGATGCCGGTTGAACAACTTGGCCTGCAGCGGTTCACAGGTCCATTCAGTCCGTACCTCGCCCTTGGTACAGAGGAGCACCGCCTCATCCAGCAGTGCGCATTGGGCGTGGTTGATGTGCTCGATGTCGCGCGGGTCCATGGCGATCTGTTCAAGCTGCTCCCGGACCTGCTCGACCTGGTTCAGGCAAAGTTTTTGCAGGGCCTTGGTGTCCGGCACCGACAGGCCCTGGCGTAGCTGGACCACCAGCAGATAGCTGTCCTGGAGCAAGGTGTCGATATCCGTCGTCAGTGCGCCCGGTTTTTTCGAGAAATTCAGAGTCATGTACGTAGCACCGCAAACAGTTCAAGTTGGACTTGCGACAAGGTGCTGGGCACGTAGCAAGCGAAAGTCCCCGAAGTCAGCATGGCTTGCCCCTTGGGATGGCCAAGGTCGAGGGCGAAGTATTGGTTTTCCAGGCGCAGCGGGATGGCCGCTGGCACATGGTTGAGGGGTTTCAGCGGGACGCCATCGAGCGCCGCGTTGATCAGCTCGTCGACATCCGCCGGCGCGCCGATTTTGCATAGGCGAGGAAACTGATCCTGAAGCTGTGCCGCGGGTAACTGGCAGCGCACCGACAGGTAGAAGTCAGCCCCGTCGGGCTCACGAAGCCGAGCATCGTTGAGCGTCACTTGCCAGCGATTGGCGCTGTGCTCCAGCGTCAGGGCGATGACGCGCGACGGCAGGCTCGCTTCCAGCAACGTAGCGATACAGCGCATCAGCGGCGGGAACACCGTTTCCAAGTGCTCATGGCGATAGGCTGGAATCTTGTCGATGTCGTGTTCCAGCGAAAACGTCAGCAGGCTGCCGGCCAGCTTGGCCAGTTCCAGGTAGACCTGCTCGGGGTGGCGTTGCGGATATGCCTTGAGATCGGCCAGCACCGGCTGGTAGGTGTTCAAGGCATTGAGCAACCAGAACAACGACACATCGGCGACGGCGAAATCGGCCATGCGCTGGTTGCTTTCTCGACGCATGCCCATGAGCCGCTGTCGCTTGGCTGACAACTGCGTCAACAGATTGTCCAGCTGGACCAGGAGCCCCGGATGCGCGGCAAAACTGAGCAGCGGCGGCACATAGGTCGGATCAAGACTCCAACTGCCCTGCCCTTCGCGCACCAGGCGCGCGATGGGACAGGTCAGGTAGTCGCCGTTGTCGTCCTTGTCCAGACGCAGCGTCAGCGCGTGTTCCAGCACGGCGATCGACTGGACTTCGTCTGCATACAGATCCTGGACCGGCCGCCAGTCCTGGCGATAGCGGGTGGGTCGGTCAGCCCGCCCCTCCTGCATCAGGCAGTTGTTGCCGTTGGCCTGCTCCAAGGGCAAGGCCAGCAGCACGAGCACCTGCCCGGCGTCGTCGCTCATCAACCGCGACAACTCCAGCCCCGGCGGCAGGCGATCCACCCGTTCACTGTCGAGCAGGCTGCCGTCGGGCATGCGCACGCTCAGGCGGGTAGCCTTGAGCTTGCCCAGGCGCAATGCGTCGGCGTCAAACTCAACAACCTTCACGCCCCAAGGGTGGGCCAAGGCCAGGCTGGCGAGCTGCTCGTTGACCCACGCTTCCCAGCGCGCTTGTTGCTGAAACTGTTGCGCAGACAATAGGGTGCCGGACGTCCACAAGGGACGATCGATTTTCATGGCGTCGTTTCCTCGGGATTAAGTCAGGCTTTCGCCTTGGGCATTTGCGAAACCAGCGACAGGTTGACGTCCATGCCCTCGACCTGAAAGTGCGGCACGGCGTACAACTTGACCCGGAAGAACCCCGGGTTGTCCTCGATGTCCTCCACCGTCACCTTGGCATCGCGCAGGGGGTGCGAGGCCTGCAGGGCATCGCCGGGATCGGTCATTTCGGTCACCAGCCCGCCGATCCACTTATTGAGTTCCAACTCCAGCAAGCGACGGTCCTTGGTGGTCCCGATGTTTTCGCGCTGGATCAATTTCAGGTAATGGGCAATGCGCGAGAGCAGGAAGATATAAGGCAGGCGCGCATTGATGCGGCTGTTGGCGGTGGCATCCGGCGTGTCGTACAACGCAGGTTTCTGGGCTGAACTGGCGGAGAAGAAACAGGCGTAGTCGCGGTTCTTGTAATACGACAGGGGAATGAAGCCGAGATTGGCGAATTCGAACTCGCGGGTTTCCGGGATCATCACCTCCGATGGAATCTTGACCTGGTTGCCGGTACCCAAGTCATACAAGTGGATCGGCAGGTCCGTGACCGCGCCCCCCGACTGAGGTCCACGAATCTGCACGCACCAACCATTGGCGATAAAGCTCTTGACCATGTTGGCGGCAAAGGCGAAGGACGCGTTGGTCCACAAATACTTGTCGTGATCAGGGCCCTTGACGCTTTCGACGTAGTTGAAGCTGCGCACGGGAATGGTATCCGGCCCATAGGGCAAGCGCCCCAGGACCCGCGGCATGGTCAGGCCGACGTAACGCGCATCGTCACTGTCACGGAAGGCCTTCCACTTGATGTACTCGGCTCGATCGAAGTAATTGCCGATGTCCTTGATGGCGGCCACCTCCTCCATGGATTGCTTGCCAAAGAATGCCGGCCCCACCGAACCGATAAAGGGCATGTGCGCCGCCGCGGCCACTTTCGAAATATTGCGCAGCAAGGCAATGTCCTGCGGGCTGCGATCGAATTCGTAATTGGAAATGGCGGCCGCGATTGGCTCCCCGCCTGGCGTGTCGTATTCGCGGGTGTAGGTATGCAGGTACAAACCACTCTGGGCAATTTCGGGGGCGTCTTCAAAATCCCGCACCAGGTCAGTCTTGCTGATATCCAGCAATTCGATGCGCACGTTCTGGCGAAAATCCGTCTGGTCGATCAAGGACTTGACGCCGCGCCAGGTTGATTCGACGCGTTGGAAGTCCGGGTGATGCATGACCGCATCGAGTTGACGACTGATCTGTGTGTCCAGCGAAGCGATATGTTCGTCGAGAAGCACCTTGTCCAGTCGCTCAACTTTCTGCGTTGATTCCTTGAGCAACTTCAGGAACACACTGACAGCGGCAGTGACCCGTTCATCAACCGATGCCTCGGACAACGCCTCGGCGTGCTGGAAAGTTTCGATATTTCCCAGCTCAGCGACAGGGTTCAAATTTATCTTGCTGAACAGAGCCGCATAAACGCCCTTATCTTCAGCCAACACTGTAGCGCCGCGCGATTGCACGTTAAAACTTTCAGTAGACATATATAGATACTCTTATGGCCTGCCGGCGAAATGAATTAGCGGACTTCTTTTGGCGCCAATGCCGCCAGTTCAGTTCGGAGTTCATCACTGAGGGCATCATCCTTGAGGATGCGCTCCAATTCGTGACGGAAGGTCATGTTGTCCAGCAGGTTCGACTTCAGGTCGCGCAACAGGTTGCGCATGGCCAACAACGCCCGCAACTGCGGAATCTGGCGGGCCACCTGCTCCGGTTCAAAATCTTTCATCCGTTGAAAATTCAGTTCAACGGACATATCCGCCCCATCACCCGTCAGCGTGTTGCACGCAGCGAATGCCAGGCGGGGGGAGAATTCCTCAAGGACGTTGTCGACGTTGTGTTTATCGATATTGACCTTCCCCCTCTCCGATAACGGGCGCTGCTCCTTGCCGTTACTGTAGTCCCCCATCACCATCAGTTTCAGCGGCAATTCAACTTTTTTCTGTGCACCCCCAGTGTGTAGATCGAGTTTGATATTGACCCTGCTTTTGGGCACTTCATTTTGAAAACTGTACGATGCCATACTTGCTCCTTTGAAAATGTTGGCAGGCAATGATTGAACATCTTCGCTGCTCTTCACCCTGCATCCCGCATCCTGCATTCACGCTTTTCGCCGTCTTAATGTAGCGACGAAATACAACGCCGGATAGCTTAAATCCACCCCTCTGAACAAAAAGGAATAGGCTCACAAAAAGGGGGACGGGGCCCTACAGAAAAAACTTACAAACAACGCGAAATGAACGCGTAATTGCTCGAACAAACAACTTATGTAGGAAAAGAATTACAGACGCGGAATTAGGAACAACGCGACTTTAAACATCCTTTGAGGTCTCCGTTTTGAAAGACCGATCACAAGTCCCAGGCTTTTGTCGTCCAAATGATCTATACCTTTCATAGACACGCAGTCAGGCCGACGTAACAGATGACGTGTCCGGACGAAACGAACGCGGCGAAACCACTTTTGGGTGTGCTGCTTCACATAACATAGGCCTGAAGCACCTGTCTGCGGCGCTGCCCCGTAGAATGGGCACATTATTTTCCAATGCCTGAAGCCCCCATCATGACCCCGAGCAAGCGCGTTTCGAATCTGCCTCTCAAAGCGCTGTACGGGCTTTGTCTTTTGATTCCGCTGTTGGTCGTGACTCATGCGGGCGCTGAGCCGTTGGAGCTGGAGTTGCACATCCTCGATGCGCCTCCGCTGACGTTCGTCAACGATCCCAGGGGCCATGGCATCGTTGGCGATGTTGCCGTGGCGGCCATGACCAAGGCCGGTTACGCCGTGAAAATCCACGTGTTGCCCTGGGCCCGGGCACAGAAACACGTCAGTGAGGAACATGACTATCTGATCACGCCCCTCTCGCGCATACCCGTGCGTGAGGACCGATTCACCTGGATCGCTTCGATCATGCCCATGGAGCGCGCCTTCTTCAGCCTTGACCGTCGAGTGAACAGCTTCGCCCAAGCGAGAGAAACCTACCGCAAGATCGGGGTCGGCCTCGGCAGCGCGCAAGAGGATATCCTGCGTGCCGAGGGCTTCAGCGATGAGCAGATCTACCCCCTGGCCATTGGCGACAACCCCGCCCAATTGCTGCTGATGGGGCGTATCGATGCCTGGTTCAACGGTGTTCCCGAGAGCCGCTATATCTGGCCGAAAGTGTCCAAGCGCAAATTGCTGATGAGTTCGGTTGGCAGCAGCGCCGAGCTTTACCTCGCCTGTTCACGGCAGTGCTCGCCCAAAATCGTCGAAGACTTGCGGGGGGCCGTGGAGGCCCTTCGCAAAGAAGGCGAAATCAAGCGAATCCATGACATTTACGTGCCGTGACAAATGACAAGGCCAACCTGACGAGACATCAGCCAAATTGATAGCCTACTAACGAAAGCCCCGGACTAGAGGGCTCATCGATGGCTTATATCATTCCGAATGATAGTTACCTTTGTTTCATTCGATTCGTTCCTCTGCGCCTCGACACGCATCATCCGCCCATCTCAATACACTTGGCGGATGCTATCCATGGAACATTCACTTTCTAAATTGCGCTTTCCCCTCGCACTGTTGGCGGTGCTGGTGATCAGCGCTTGCGGCAAGACCCCCGAAACGGCAGCTTCCATGCCGGCGGCCAAAGTCAGTGTGGCCAAGGTACTGGAGCAGCCCGTCAACGAATGGGATGAGTTCACCGGGCGCCTCGAAGCACCGGAAACCGTCGAGATTCGCCCACGTGTCTCGGGGCAGATCGATGAAGTCGCCTTCACCGAAGGCGCGCTGGTCAAGAAAGGCGACCTGCTGTTCCAGATCGACCCTCGCCCCTTCCAGGCTGAAGTGCGTCGTCTCGAAGCCCAACTGGCCCAGGCCCGCGCCACCGCGACTCGCAGCGAGAACGAGGCCCAGCGTGGCGAACGCCTGCGCTTGAGCAATGCGATTTCCGCTGAATTGGCGGATTCGCGCACCACCGCCGCCCAGGAAGCCCGCGCCGCCGTGGCGGGCATCCAGGCGCAGTTGGACCTGGCCAAGCTGAACCTGAGCTTTACCCGGGTCACCTCGCCCATCAACGGTCGTGTCAGCCGCGCGGAAATCACCGCTGGCAACCTGGTGACCGCCGATGTCACGCCGCTGACCAGCGTGGTGTCCACCGACAAGGTCTACGCCTATTTCGACGCCGACGAACGCGTCTTCCTCAAGTACACCCAACTCGCCCGCCAGGGCCAGCGCGGCCAGGCCACGCCGGTCTACATGGGCCTGTCCAACGAAGAGGGCAACCCGCACCTGGGCCAGATGAACTTCGTCGACAACCAGGTCAACCCGCAAACCGGCACCATCCGCGGTCGCGCGGTGTTCGACAACAAGGACGGCGCCTACACCCCTGGCCTCTACGCCCGGTTGAAACTGGTCGGCAGCGGCACCTATTCCGCCGTGCTGATCAACGACGAAGCCGTGGGCACCGACCTGGGCAAGAAATTCGTCCTGGTGATGGACGCCGAGAACAAGCCTGCGTACCGCGCCGTCGAGCTGGGTCCGAAGATCGAAGGCCTGCGCATCGTTCGCAACGGCTTGAACAAGGACGACACCATCATCGTCAAGGGGCTGCAACGGGCCCGTCCGGGCTCGCCGGTTACGCCTGAAACCGTGCCGATGGCCAGCGAGCAAACCCTCGCCGCCCTGGCACAACAACGTAAAGCGCTCGAAGCCAGCAACCTGCCACAAGTCGCGCCATCCAAGGCAGCGTCCAGTTCGGCAGGCAAACTGGCCTCTGCGTCCCCACGCGGTTAAGGGACAGAACTCAAGATGAAATTTTCCCAGTTCTTCATTTCGCGGCCGATCTTCGCAGCGGTGCTCTCGCTGTTGATCCTGATCGCCGGCGCCATCTCGCTGTTCCAGTTGCCGATCAGCGAATACCCGGAAGTCGTGCCGCCGACCGTGGTCGTGCGCGCCAACTTCCCGGGCGCCAACCCCAAGGTCATCGGCGAAACCGTTGCCGCGCCCCTGGAACAAGCCATCACCGGCGTCGAGAACATGCTGTACATGTCCTCGCAATCCACCGCCGACGGCAAGATCACCCTGACCATCACCTTTGCCCTGGGTACCGATCTGGACAACGCCCAGGTGCAGGTACAGAACCGCGTCACCCGCACCGAGCCCAAGTTGCCGGAAGAAGTGACCCGCATCGGCATCACGGTGGACAAGGCATCGCCCGACCTGACCATGGTCGTGCACTTGACCTCGCCGGACAAACGCTACGACATGCTCTACCTGTCCAACTACGCCTTGCTCAATATCAAGGATGAGCTGGCGCGCCTGGGTGGCGTGGGTGACGTGCAGCTGTTCGGCATGGGCGATTACTCCCTGCGGGTCTGGCTGGATCCGAACAAGACCGCTTCGCGCAACCTGACCGCCACCGACGTGGTGACCGCGATTCGTGAGCAGAACCGCCAGGTTGCCGCCGGTGCCCTCGGCGCGCCGCCTGCACCGAACGCCACGGCGTTCCAGCTGTCGGTCAACACCCAGGGTCGCCTGGTAAACGAAGAAGAGTTCGAGAACATCATCATTCGTTCCGGCGCCAACGGTGAAATCACCCGCCTGAAGGATATCGCTCGGGTGGAGCTGGGTTCCAGCCAATACGCCCTGCGCTCGCTGCTGGACAATCAGCCGGCGGTGGCAATCCCTATCTTCCAGCGCCCTGGCTCCAATGCCATCCAGATCTCCAACGATGTGCGGGAGAAAATGGAAGAGCTGAAGAAAGGCTTCCCGGCCGGCATGGACTACAGCATCGTCTATGACCCGACGATCTTCGTTCGTGGCTCCATCGAAGCGGTGGTCCACACCCTGTTCGAAGCGCTGATCCTCGTGGTGCTGGTGGTGATCCTGTTCCTGCAGACCTGGCGCGCCTCGATCATCCCGCTGGTCGCCGTACCGGTGTCGCTGATCGGTACATTCGCGGTCATGCACTTGTTCGGCTTCTCGTTGAACGCCTTGTCGCTGTTCGGCCTGGTACTGGCGATCGGTATCGTGGTGGACGACGCCATCGTGGTGGTGGAGAACGTCGAGCGAAATATCGAATTGGGACTCACCCCCGTGGAGGCGACCAAGCGCGCCATGGGCGAAGTGACCGGCCCGATCATCGCCACCGCACTGGTGCTGTGCGCGGTCTTCGTTCCGGCCGCCTTCATCAGTGGCCTGACGGGTCAGTTCTATAAACAGTTCGCCCTGACCATTGCCATCTCCACAGTGATCTCGGCAGTCAACTCCCTGACCCTGTCGCCGGCCCTGGCCGCGGTGTTGCTCAAAGGCCATGACGCGCCCAAGGACCGTTTCTCCAAGTTCCTGGACAAGATTTTTGGTGGCTGGCTGTTCCGTCCGTTCAACCGTTTCTTCGAACGTGCCAGCCATGGCTACGTGGGCACGGTCGCTCGGGTGATCCGCAGCAGCGGCATCGCCCTGGTGCTCTACGCTGGCCTGATGGTGCTGACCTTCTTCGGTTTCTCCACCACGCCGACCGGCTTCGTGCCCGGCCAGGACAAGCAATACCTGGTGGCCTTCGCCCAACTGCCGGACGCCGCGAGCCTGGACCGCACCGAAGACGTGATCAAGCGCATGTCGGACCTGGCCCTCAAGCAACCGGGCGTTGAAAGTGCCGTGGCCTTCCCGGGCCTGTCGATCAACGGTTTCACCAACAGCCCGAACGCCGGCATCGTGTTCGTCACCTTGAAGCCCTTTGACGAGCGCAAGGACCCGAGCATGTCGGCCGGCGCCATCGCCGGTGCGTTGAACGGCAAATATTCGGAAATCCAGGAAGCCTACATGGCGATCTTCCCGCCGCCGCCGGTACAAGGGCTGGGCACGATCGGTGGTTTCCGCCTGCAAATCGAAGACCGGGGCAACTTGGGCTACGACGAGCTGTACAAAGAAACCATGAACATCATCACCAAGAGCCGCAGCGTGCCGGAACTGGCCGGTTTGTTCACCAGCTACACCGTGAACGTGCCGCAGGTCGATGCCGCCATCGACCGTGAAAAAGCCAAGACCCACGGCGTGGCCGTCAGCGACATCTTCGACACCCTGCAGATCTACCTGGGTTCGCTGTATGCCAACGATTTCAACCGCTTTGGCCGCACCTATCAGGTCAACGTCCAGGCCGAGCAGCAGTTCCGCCTCGAATCGGACCAGATCGGCCAGCTCAAGGTGCGCAACAACCGTGGCGAGATGATCCCGCTGGCGACCTTCATCAAGGTCAGCGACACCTCGGGCCCGGACCGCGTGATGCACTACAACGGCTTCATCACCGCTGAAATCAACGGTGCCGCCGCCCCGGGCTACAGCTCCGGCCAGGCCGAGAAAGCCATCGAGAAACTGCTCAAGGACGAACTGCCCAACGGCATGACGTATGAGTGGACCGACCTGACCTACCAGCAGATCCTCTCGGGCAACACCGCGCTGTTCGTGTTCCCGCTCTGCGTATTGCTGGCGTTCCTGGTGCTCGCGGCACAATACGAAAGCTGGAGCCTGCCGTTGGCGGTGATCCTGATCGTGCCGATGACCCTGCTCTCGGCGATCACCGGCGTGATTCTCTCCGGTGGTGACAACAACATCTTCACCCAGATTGGCTTGATCGTACTGGTAGGACTTGCCTGTAAGAACGCGATCCTCATCGTCGAGTTCGCCAAGGACAAGCAGCTTGAAGGCCTGAATCCGCTGGCAGCCGTATTGGAAGCTTGCCGCATGCGGCTGCGGCCGATCCTGATGACATCGTTCGCCTTCATCATGGGCGTGGTGCCCCTGGTGTTTTCCAGCGGCGCCGGTGCGGAAATGCGCCATGCCATGGGTGTCGCGGTGTTCTCGGGAATGCTCGGCGTGACCTTCTTCGGCCTGCTGCTCACCCCAGTGTTCTACGTATTGATCCGTAACTTCGTCGAGCGCAGCGAGGCCCGCAAGGCGGCCCGTGCCTTGAAACTGGAGGCGCAACAATGAGTGTGAAAGCGTTCCTGCCGAGCCTGCTGGTGTTGGCGTTAAGCGCCTGTGCCGTGGGCCCGGACTACAAGGCGCCACAAACGGAGGCGGCGAATGTCACCACTGCCACCGACGGTGCCGCCGGCCAGAAGAACTTCGACCGCGCCCGCTTCGAAGGCGTCTGGTGGCAGCAATTCGACGACCCGACCCTCAATGCGCTGGTGACCCGTTCGCTGGAAGGCAACCGTGAGTTGCGCGTGGCCTTCGCCCGTCTGCGGGCCGCCCGGGCGATTCGCGACGACGCCAGCAACGACGTCATGCCGACCATTACCAGCCGTGCCAGCAGCGAACTGGGCAAAGGTCAGAATCCGATGGGGCAAACTGACGACCGGGTCAACTCCGAGCGTTACGACCTGGGCCTGGACATGGCCTGGGAGCTGGACCTGTTTGGACGCATCCGGCGCAACCTGGAAGCAACCGATGCCGACCAGCAGGCTGCCGAGGCCGACCTGTATCAGCTACAGGTGACCATGATCGCCGAACTGGTGGACGCCTACGGCCAACTGCGCGGTGCGCAACTGCGGGAGAAAATCGCCCTGGCGAACCTGCAGAACCAGCAGGAATCGCGCAAGATTACCGAAAGCTTGCGTGAAGCCGGCGTCGGCGATCAGCTCGATGTGGTGCGTGCCGATGCCCGCCTGGCCGCGGTAGAAGCCAGCGTGCCGCAATTGCAGGCCGAACAGGCGCGTCAACGCAACCGCATCGCGACCTTGCTGGGCGAGCGTCCGGACAAATTGACGGTGGATTTGAGCCCTAGACAGCTGCCGGCCATTGCGAAGGCTCTGCCGATTGGCGATCCGGGACAATTGCTGCAACGCCGTCCCGACATCCTCAGCGCCGAGCGTCAACTGGCCGCTGCCACGGCGCGCATCGGCGTGGCCAAGGCCGACCTGTTCCCGCGGGTCAGCCTGAGTGGTTTCCTCGGCTTCACCGCCGGACGCGGCTCGCAGATCGGTTCCTCGGCCGCTAACGCCTGGGCGCTGGGCCCGAGCATTACCTGGGCCGCTTTCGACCTGGGCAGCGTGCGGGCTCGCTTGCGCGGTGCCAACGCCGAAGCGGATGGCGCACTGGCGAATTATGAACAGCAAGTGCTGCTGGCCCTGGAAGAGTCGGAAAACGCCTTCAGCGACTATGGCAAACGTCAACAGCGCCTGATCTCGTTGATCCGCCAGAGCGAATCGAGCCGCGCCGCCGCAGACCTGGCCGAGATTCGCTACCGCGAAGGCACCGAGGACTTCCTCGTGCTGCTCGACGCCCAACGTGAACGCCTGGCCGCCGAAGACAGCCAGGCCCAGGCCGAAGTGGACCTGTATCGCGGCATTGTCGCGATCTACAAGGCCCTGGGCGGCGGCTGGCAACCGGAAACCGTCGCCAGCAACTGATTTCTCCCCCTCCCAACCGAGCTCCTTTGGTTGGCCGCAACCAACCAATTGTTTGCCCCGCGTCTCATTCGGACGCGGGGCTTTTTTTGTTTATCGCCCAAGGCCCGCTGTGGAAAGGTCCTTTGTGGGAGCGAGCTTGCTCGCGATGGCGTCGGATCAGTGAGGTAGATATTGACTGACACACTGCTATCGCGAGCAAGCTCGCTCCCACAGGTTCATGACTGCTGTTACAAGGTTTGACTCAAACCTCCACCTGACCGAAGCTTGCGACACTTCACGCTTCTGGTTATGGATTACCTGCATGTCTTCGTCTCGCCGCTATGTGCTTTTCAGTCTTGCCGTTGTATTGGCGATCGGTCTCGTCGCGATATGGCTGCGCAGCACCACGCCGCAGATCCCCGAGGCCATCAAGCGCGGCTACAGCGAAGCCCTGGAACACGCACGCAACGGCCAACCTGGTGCCGCGCGAATGTTGTATCAGCAACTGGGGCGGCCGGACTTGTCGCCCAAGCGCCGTGTCTGGCTGCACGCGGAATTGCCCAACTACCCAAGCCCCCAAGCCTTGAAACTGGCCCAGGCGGATCTGCAAAGCGAATCGCCGGACGTCCGTCGCGCGGCCATCGCCAGCATCGTCGGGCTGGTGCCGAACGCCCAGCGCAGCCTGTTGCTCGGCCCGCTTCTGGATGACAACGAGCCGGACGTCCGATTCGCCGCCGTGAATGCACTGCTGGGTCTGTCGCCCGATGAACTGGGCCTGTATTTCGGGGCGATGCAGATTGCCGTCGATACCTGGAAGCAGGCGTTGAACGATGGCCCTCCCACCGCCGAAACCCTCTACCAGCTCGCCCGGCTGTATGCGCATAACGTTGAGCTGAAGAAAGCCCAGCAGGCGCTGGAACAGGCGCTGCAGTTACAGCCCGGCAACCTGCCGGCGCTGGTCATGCAGATCGACGTGCTGGACAAACAAGGCCAGGGGGAAGCCGCACGCCAGTTGCTCGCCCGAGAATTGAAAACCCAGCCATCGTCGGCTTACCTGCAACATGCGCTGGGCATGTGGTTGCTGCAGCACGGCCAAAGTGAATATGCAGTGCTAGGCTTGGCGAAAGCCGTGGAGCTGGAGCCTGACAACCGGCAATACCGCTTTGACCTGGCGACCACACTGCATGCCGAGCAGGAGGTGGAAGCGGCGCAGAAACAGCTCCAGGAAATCGTCCAACGCTACCCCGCCGACCGTAATGCGCGGGTGTTGCTGATCAGTTATTGGAAAGAAACCGGCCAGTTGCAACACGTCCAGGTCCTGCTGGCCCAATTGGAACAGTTGAACCCCGACGACCCGGCGATACAGCAAGGTTTATAGGTTGGTAAGCGCGCTCCGAAAGTTGTGCAACAGTACACGTTCTGTCAAAGAAAGCGGAACCGCTGTCACTGTCAAAGGTCAAGTGTTCAGGCAGTTTCATTTCAGGCATTACCCCGCCTGCTGCCCACTTCCCTAGTCATGAGAGGGTTATTTTTGACTACATCTAACGAGTTGATCAGCGCAAAAGCCGCCACCGGTATCGAAGGGCTGGACGATGTCCTTTCCGGTGGTTTGTCCCGCGGTCACGTGTTCCTCCTGGAAGGAGAACCGGGCACCGGCAAAACCACGGTCGCGTTGCACTTCCTGCTGGCCGGCGCCGAGGCCGGCGAGCGCTCGTTGTACATCACGCTGTCGGAAACCGAGCGTGAACTGCGCCAGGGCGCAGCCTCCCACGGGTGGACGATGGATGAAAACATCCACATTTTCGAGCTGACCCCGCCTGAGAGCCTGCTCAACGCCGAGCACCAGCAGAGCCTGCTGTATTCCTCGGACCTGGAGCTGGGAGAAGCGACCCGGCAGATCTTCGAAGTGGTCGAGCGATTCAAGCCGACCCGAGTCGTGCTGGACAGTCTCTCGGAGATCCGTCTCCTGGCGCAAAGCTCCCTGCGCTATCGCCGACAGATCCTGGCGATCAAGCATTACTTCGTGCGCTACGACGCCACCGTGCTCCTGCTGGATGACCTGACCACCGAGTCCCTCGACAAGACCGTGCACAGCGTGGCCCACGGCGTCATCCGCCTCGAAGAACTCACGCCGAACTACGGTGCCGAGCGGCGCCGGCTCCGGGTGGTGAAATACCGCGGGCAGAAATACCGGGGCGGCTACCATGACTTCACGATCATGGGCGACGGCGTGCATGTCTTCCCTCGCCTGGTGGCCGCCGAACATCGAGGCCAATACGTTCGCCAACAACTCTCCAGCGGCATCGCGGAAATGGACGCCCTCTTGGGTGGCGGCATCGAGACCGGCTCAAGCACGCTGATCCTGGGCCCGGCCGGTACCGGCAAATCGTTGATTTCCCTTATCTTCGCGGCGGCGGCTGTACATCGCGGCGAAAAAGCCGCGCTGTTCATTTTCGATGAAGAGCTGGGCCTGCTGTTCGAGCGGATGAAGAATATCGGCATCGATCTGCTGGAGCTGCAAAAGACCGGCAACCTGCTGATCGAGCAAGTCGACGCCGCCGAGCTGTCTCCCGGTGAGTTCTCCCACCGGGTGCGGCGTTGCGTCAATGACGCGAACATCAAGACCGTCGTCATCGACAGCATCAACGGCTACCAGGCCGCCATGCCAGAAGAAAATGCCCTGGTCCTGCACATGCATGAGCTGCTGCTTTACCTGAACCGCAAGGGCGCGGCGACGTTCATGACCGTTGCTCAGCACGGGTTGGTGGGTGACATGCAGGCTCCGGTGGATATTACCTACCTGGCCGACACTGTCATCCTGTTGCGTTACTTCGAGGCGCTGGGCAAGGTTCGCCGAGCGGTTTCCATCATCAAGAAACGGACCGGCAGCCATGAATCCACGATCCGCGAATACCGCATCAGCAGGTTGGGCATGACCATCGGCGAGCCGCTGGAGGCTTTCCAAGGTGTATTGCGTGGCGTTCCGACTTATATGGGAGCGGATAACCCGCTGCTTGAGGATGACTCACAGTGACGTCGGCCGAATCCCTGTCCGAGCGGGCGCTGATCCTCGCGCCGCTGGGACGGGACAGCCAGATCGCCCTGATGATTCTCAACGAAGCCGGTTTCGGTGGCCTCGTTTGTAAACACCTGGGGCATTTGTGCGAGGAACTGGAGCACGGCGCAGGCCTCCTGGTGATTTCCTCGGAAGCCCTGGTCGGGCCGGATCTGGAAACGCTGTTCGAGTGCATCGAACAGCAACCGGCCTGGTCCGACTTGCCCATCGTCCTGCTGACTCATCATGGCGGACCGGAGCAAAACCCGGTAGCGCGCATCGGCGCCCAGTTGGGCAACGTGACGTTCCTGGAGCGGCCCTTCCACCCGGTGACGCTGGTCAGCCTGGTCACCACGGCCTTGCGCGGGCGTCGAAGGCAATATGACGCACGGGACCGCCTGATCGACCTCAGCAACAGTGAGCTGCGGCTGCAGAACACCCTTGAAACCCTCGAGCAGCAAGTCGAGGAGCGCACCGCCCAATTGCGTCACAACGAGGAAGCCTTGCGCCAATCGCAGAAAATGGAAGCGGTCGGCCAGCTCACCGGCGGCATCGCCCATGACTTCAACAACATGCTCACCGGCATCATTGGCAGTCTCGAACTACTGCGCCGACGCCTGGCCCGCGGTCGCACCGAAGACCTCGACAGTCTGATCGACCTGGGCGTGACATCGGCGAATCGGGCGGCCGGCCTGACCCACCGACTGCTGGCATTCTCCCGGCGGCAATCGCTGGACTCCAAGGCCGTGCAGATGAATACCCTGGTGCTGTCCATGGGCGAGCTGCTGCAACGCAGCCTCAATGAGAGCATCGGCCTGGAAATGCGCCTGGACGAACAACTCTGGATCGCCGAGGCCGACCCCAATCAACTGGAAAGCGCCCTGCTCAACCTGGTCCTCAACGCCCGCGACGCCATGCCCGACGGCGGCAAATTGGTGGTGCAGACCTTCAATCAGTACCTGGATACCGGTTTCACCGATGCCTACACCAACCTGGAGCCCGGTGACTACGTCGTGCTGAGCGTGCAGGACACCGGTTGCGGCATGCCCGAAGCGGTGATCAATCGTGCATTCGACCCGTTCTTCACCACCAAACCCATCGGCCAGGGCACCGGGCTCGGGCTGTCGATGATCTATGGTTTCAGCAAACAGTCACGCGGCCACGTGACCATCGACAGCGAGGTCGGCAAAGGCACGACCGTGAATCTCTACTTGCCGCGCTTCATTGGCGAGGAGATAGACGAACCGCTGGTCCACGCCCAACAGGCGCCTTATGCGCAAGATGGCGAAACGGTGCTGATCGTTGAAGATGATCCGGCGGTGCGTGTCCTGGTCAGCGCGGTGCTGAGCGAGTTGGGCTACGCCTTCGTCGAAGCCGGCGACGCCAATGGCGCGATGCCGATTCTGCAATCGAACCAGCGCATCGACCTGCTGATCAGCGACGTGGGCTTGCCTGGCATGAATGGCCGGCAACTGGCGGAAATCGGCCGCCAGATCCGCCCTGATCTCAAGGTGCTATTCATTACGGGTTACGCCGAACACGCGGCGGTGCGCGGTGGGTTCCTTGACCCCGGCATGCAGATGATCACCAAGCCGTTTACGTTTGATCTGCTGACGGCGAAGGTGCGGGAGATGATCAAGGTTTGAGTTCGGCCGGGCTCTTTGATGATCGCGTTCCCCCTGTGCGAGCCTGCTCGCGAAGGCGGAGTGCCAGTCGATGATGATGCTTGATGTACCGGCCTCTTCGCGAGCAAGCTCGCTCC